>NZ_JBZFQG010000002.1:0-20235 GCF_058313655.1 Paenibacillus sp. Negev47 | reverse complement strand
AAACTTGCTATTGGATAAGCCCTCGACCGATTAGTACTGGTCAGCTCCATGCATTGCTGCACTTCCACCCCCAGCCTATCTACCTCGTCGTCTTCAAGGGGTCTTACATACTGGGAAATCTCATCTTGAGGGGGGCTTCACGCTTAGATGCTTTCAGCGTTTATCCCTTCCGTACATAGCTACCCAGCGGTGCTCCTGGCGGAACAACTGGTACACCAGCGGTACGTCCATCCCGGTCCTCTCGTACTAAGGACAGCTCCTCTCAAATTTCCTACGCCCACGACAGATAGGGACCGAACTGTCTCACGACGTTCTGAACCCAGCTCGCGTACCGCTTTAATGGGCGAACAGCCCAACCCTTGGGACCTACTTCAGCCCCAGGATGCGATGAGCCGACATCGAGGTGCCAAACCTCCCCGTCGATGTGGACTCTTGGGGGAGATAAGCCTGTTATCCCCAGGGTAGCTTTTATCCGTTGAGCGATGGCCCTTCCATGCGGTACCACCGGATCACTAAGCCCGACTTTCGTCCCTGCTCGACTTGTAGGTCTCGCAGTCAAGCTCCCTTATGCCTTTGCACTCTTCGAATGATTTCCAACCATTCTGAGGGAACCTTTGGGCGCCTCCGTTACTCTTTAGGAGGCGACCGCCCCAGTCAAACTGCCCACCTGACACTGTCCCCGCACCGGATTACGGTACCAGGTTAGAACCTAGATACGATCAGGGTGGTATCCCAACGTTGCCTCCACGCAAGCTGGCGCTCACGCTTCAAAGGCTCCCACCTATCCTGTACAGATCGTACCCAAATTCAATATCAAGCTGCAGTAAAGCTCCATGGGGTCTTTCCGTCTTGTCGCGGGTAACCTGCATCTTCACAGGTATTAAAATTTCACCGGATCTCTCGTTGAGACAGCGCCCAAGTCGTTACGCCATTCGTGCGGGTCAGAATTTACCTGACAAGGAATTTCGCTACCTTAGGACCGTTATAGTTACGGCCGCCGTTTACTGGGGCTTCGGTTCACAGCTTCGGGATTGCTCCCTAACCACTCCCCTTAACCTTCCAGCACCGGGCAGGCGTCAGCCCGTATACTTCGCCTTACGGCTTCGCACAGACCTGTGTTTTTGCTAAACAGTCGCTTGGGCCTTTTCACTGCGGCCCCCTCGTGCTATTCACACTACCGGGGCACCCCTTCTCCCGAAGTTACGGGGTCATTTTGCCGAGTTCCTTAACGAGAGTTCTTCCGCGCGCCTTAGAATACTCTTCTCGCCTACCTGTGTCGGTTTGCGGTACGGGCACCATCACCTGGCTAGAGGCTTTTCTTGGCAGTGTGAGATCATGACCTTCGCTACTGTAATTTTCACTCCCCATCACAGCTCAGCCTTACAATGTGCGGATTTGCCTACACATCAGCCTTACTGCTTAGACGGACATCCATCAGTCCGCGTCACTACCCTACTGCGTCCCCCCATTGCTCATAACGGCTTACGGTGGTACAGGAATTTCGACCTGTTGTCCTTCGACTACGCCTTTCGGCCTCGCCTTAGGTCCCGACTTACCCTGAGCGGACGAGCCTTCCTCAGGAACCCTTAGGCTTTCGGCGGATCAGATTCTCACTGATCTTTTCGTTACTCATACCGGCATTCTCACTTGTATAATGTCCAGCGCTCCTTACGGTACACCTTCAACCCTTATACAACGCTCCCCTACCCCTGATACATCGTATCAAGCCATAGCTTCGGTGGTGTGTTTAGCCCCGTTACATTTTCGGCGCAGAGTCACTCGACCAGTGAGCTATTACGCACTCTTTAAATGATGGCTGCTTCTAAGCCAACATCCTGGTTGTCTGTGCAACTCCACATCCTTTCCCACTTAACACACACTTGGGGACCTTAGCTGATGGTCTGGGCTGTTTCCCTTTTGACAATGGATCTTAGCACTCACTGTCTGACTCCCGGAAGTAAGTCTATGGCATTCGGAGTTTGACTGAGCTTGGTAACCCTTGCGGGCCCCGCACCCAATCAGTGCTCTACCTCCACGACTCTGTTTTCCGAGGCTAGCCCTAAAGCTATTTCGGGGAGAACCAGCTATCTCCGAGTTCGATTGGAATTTCTCCGCTACCCCCACCTCATCCCCGCATTTTTCAACATGCGTGGGTTCGGGCCTCCAGTGCGTGTTACCGCACCTTCACCCTGGACAGGGGTAGATCACCCGGTTTCGGGTCTACGTCCACGTACTAAGTCGCCCTATTCAGACTCGCTTTCGCTGCGGCTCCGGCTCTTCACCTTAACCTTGCACGGGAACGTAACTCGCCGGTTCATTCTACAAAAGGCACGCCATCACCCCTAAAACGGGCTCTGACTTTTTGTAAGCACACGGTTTCAGGTTCTATTTCACTCCCCTTCCGGGGTGCTTTTCACCTTTCCCTCACGGTACTGCTTCACTATCGGTCGCTAGGAAGTATTTAGCCTTGGCAGATGGTCCTGCCGGATTCATACGGGGTTTCACGTGCCCCGCACTACTCGGGATCCGTCTCGGAGGGAACCAACTTTCAATTACAGGGCTTTTACCTTCTTTGGCGGGCCTTTCCAGACCTCTTCGCTTAACCGGTTCCTTTGTAACTCCATGTGAGACGTCCCACAACCCCAAAGAGCAAGCTCTCTGGTTTGGGCTTCTCCGCGTTCGCTCGCCGCTACTGACGGAATCACTATTGTTTTCTCTTCCTCAGGGTACTTAGATGTTTCAGTTCCCCTGGTATGCCTCTGCACAACCTATGTATTCAGTTGTGAGTAACTGGAAATTACCCCAGCTGGGTTTCCCCATTCGGACACCCCCGGATCAAAGCTTGCTTACAGCTCCCCGAGGCAGTTTCGTTGTTCGCCACGTCCTTCATCGGCTCCTAGCGCCTAGGCATCCTCCGTGTGCTCTTAGTAGCTTAACCATATTGCTCCGGTTTTGACTGCTCGCTTCCCTTGTTTTGCTTGCGCAAAGCCAAAAGTCACTCCCATTCAATACCATCGCAAAAGCAATTAACTACCGTTTTTATTGAAACTTGTTTACACAAGTTCAGCTAAAAAGGAATGTTCTAATTCGCATTTACTTTCGTTTCGATATCTAGTTTTCAAAGAACAAGCTCCATGCAAAAGCAAGCTGTTTGAGAGTTTGAGCTCTCAAAACTGAGCAACGAGTGAGTGTTTTGCTCTTCATTTCATCCACACCAAGGTGAAGGACCGAAATGAATTGCGGTCGCAGGTTCTAAGAACCTGCTTATTTGAATGTTTCCGTTACAGGAAACGATTCTCCATAGAAAGGAGGTGATCCAGCCGCACCTTCCGATACGGCTACCTTGTTACGACTTCACCCCAATCATCTATCCCACCTTCGGCGGCTGGCTCCTTGCGGTTACCCCACCGACTTCGGGTGTTATAAACTCTCGTGGTGTGACGGGCGGTGTGTACAAGACCCGGGAACGTATTCACCGCGGCATGCTGATCCGCGATTACTAGCAATTCCGACTTCATGCAGGCGAGTTGCAGCCTGCAATCCGAACTGAGACCGGCTTTGTTGGGATTGGCTCCATCTCGCGATTTCGCAGCCCGTTGTACCGGCCATTGTAGTACGTGTGTAGCCCAGGTCATAAGGGGCATGATGATTTGACGTCATCCCCACCTTCCTCCGGTTTGTCACCGGCAGTCTATCTAGAGTGCCCACCCGAAGTGCTGGCAACTAAATATAAGGGTTGCGCTCGTTGCGGGACTTAACCCAACATCTCACGACACGAGCTGACGACAACCATGCACCACCTGTCTCCTCTGTCCCGAAGGAAAGATACATCTCTGTACCGATCAGAGGGATGTCAAGACCTGGTAAGGTTCTTCGCGTTGCTTCGAATTAAACCACATACTCCACTGCTTGTGCGGGTCCCCGTCAATTCCTTTGAGTTTCAGTCTTGCGACCGTACTCCCCAGGCGGAGTGCTTAATGTGTTAACTTCGGCACCAAGGGTATCGAAACCCCTAACACCTAGCACTCATCGTTTACGGCGTGGACTACCAGGGTATCTAATCCTGTTTGCTCCCCACGCTTTCGCGCCTCAGCGTCAGTTACAGCCCAGAGAGTCGCCTTCGCCACTGGTGTTCCTCCACATATCTACGCATTTCACCGCTACACGTGGAATTCCACTCTCCTCTTCTGCACTCAAGTCACCCAGTTTCCAGTGCGATCCGGGGTTGAGCCCCGGGATTAAACACCAGACTTAAATGACCGCCTGCGCGCGCTTTACGCCCAATAATTCCGGACAACGCTTGCCCCCTACGTATTACCGCGGCTGCTGGCACGTAGTTAGCCGGGGCTTTCTTCTCAGGTACCGTCACCTTGAGAGCAGTTACTCTCCCAAGCGTTCTTCCCTGGCAACAGAGCTTTACGATCCGAAAACCTTCATCACTCACGCGGCATTGCTCCGTCAGGCTTTCGCCCATTGCGGAAGATTCCCTACTGCTGCCTCCCGTAGGAGTCTGGGCCGTGTCTCAGTCCCAGTGTGGCCGATCACCCTCTCAGGTCGGCTACGCATCGTCGCCTTGGTGAGCCGTTACCTCACCAACTAGCTAATGCGCCGCAGGCCCATCCCCAAGTGACAGATTGCTCCGTCTTTCCAGTTCTCTTCAGGCGAAGAAAACAACTATTCGGTATTAGCTACCGTTTCCGGTAGTTGTCCCAAACTTGAGGGCAGGTTGCCTACGTGTTACTCACCCGTCCGCCGCTAACCATCAGAGAAGCAAGCTTCTCATCAAGTCCGCTCGACTTGCATGTATTAGGCATGCCGCCAGCGTTCGTCCTGAGCCAGGATCAAACTCTCCAATAAAGATGAATTTCAGTAACGTGGTTAAACGCTATGAAATTCATCTCAAATATTTGAAAAGAGCGATAAGCTCATTTTGAATCTGACGAGATTGAAAATCTCATTTGTGCTCCAGTCGATCCAAGCCGAGGCTTGTTTCAAACTTTCGCGTTCATTCTGCAAGCAGAATGTTTACTCACTCGTTGTTCAGTTTTCAAAGATCAAACTTGTGCTGTTACCGAATGTCGTTCTCTTCAGCAACTTTTATATCTTATCATATCCGAACCAACTTAGCAAGCTCTTTTTTTAAGTTTCTTTCGAAGCTTATTTCATTCGCTTGCCGCACCGTGTGAACCGTGTTTTCTTGGCCGGAATTAGAATATACCATGTACAGATTTACAATGCAAGTCTTTTTTTGATAAAGAAAATAACCTGCTTCATCCGCCCAATATGGAATCTGTCACCCCGGCACTATCAATAACCTCAGCATCTTTATTACGAGCTGCTATTATACTTATCCAATAAACTTAACCAGGGAAGCCACATCCACTACGATTTTAGAGGACATACATTGTGACTAGCCCTGGTTTTCGGAAATCTCTTTTTCTCTTTTCTTCTATATAAAGAAGACTATCACACCTCAGGGAACTACAAGCACAACCAGCTTCTCTTCTCAGTGCTTACAAAATCCGCTTACCAAGTAGCGAAGCGATCAGTTCTACCCCAAGTCTCGCCGTATGTCTATTGTGATCAAGCAATGGGTTCACCTCAACCAGTTCCATGGACGTAACTTGATTCGTGGAAGCAAGTAGCTCTAATGCGTAATGCGCCTCTCGGTAATTCAAACCACCCGGTACAGGTGTGCCCACCCCCGGAGCTTCACGCGGATCCAGACAATCCATGTCAAAGCTGACATGAATACCGTCCGTTCCTTCTCCAGCTATAGCTATTGCTTGCTCTATAACTCGTTGTATACCCATTCTATCAATATCATGCATCGTAAATGCTTGGATGCCCAGTCCCTTAATCTGTTCCTTCTCATACTCATCCAGATCACGCAGACCAATATAGACCAAGTTGGATGGATCTATAAATTCGCCTGCTCCAGCAATGTGAGACAGGTTATATGCAGTATGACCCAAAGAAGCAGCCACACTCATCCCATGCATGTTACCGGACAAGCTTCGTTCTTCCGTATTCAAGTCTGCGTGCGCATCAAACCAGATCACCCCCAGATTAGAATAATGCGCAGTTAATCCGGCGAAAGTACCTATCGCTACACTATGATCTCCTCCAAGCACAAGCGGAAAGGCCCCCTCCTCTACCGCAACAGATACTTCATTAAACACATTCTCGCTGACCTGACGTACTTCGTTTAAATATTTCACGCGATTACGCTCAGCAGGGACAGACGGATCAGTTGCACACTCTACCCGCACTTCTTTGGAAAGCACTAGCCCCAGGCTCGCGATCTCCCGCTTCAGTCCAGCTGTAATTAATTCATCGGGCCCCAACTCTGCACCGCCTCTCGCTCCACCGAGTCCGAAAGGAACCTTAATGATGGCAACATTGCGCCGAACAGAAGTATGACTTGTATTAATAGAAGTATCTTGTATGCCATCAAGAACATCATCATCATTTTTCATGTAGGTTAGCTCCTTCATTGGTTGTCAAAACCAACTCAATTCTCTCCAATGCCCAGTCAATCTCGGACTCTTTAATCGTTAGTGGTGGAGCAAACCGAATGGTAGTCTCATGGGTTTCTTTGCACAGCAGTCCAGCAGACATCAAACGTTCGCAATAGGGACGTGCTGATCCATACAACTCAACCCCAATAAATAAACCTCTACCCCGAATATCCTTTATAGCCGAACTGCGAATATCACGAAGTCTTTTCATAAAATAGTTGCCCAGATGCTCCGATTGCTCGGCGAGCTTCTCATCTTCAAGGACTTTCAGAGCCGCTACAGCCACGGCGCAGGCGAGTGGATTCCCGCCAAACGTAGAACCATGAGACCCAGGCTCAAACAAATCCAGTATCTCCGCATTAGCAGCGATAGCCGAGATTGGCATGACTCCTCCTCCCAGCGCCTTGCCCATAATCCAGATATCTGGTTCAGCACCTTCCCAGTCAGAGGCAAAACGGCGACCCGTTCTTCCAAAACCGGTCTGGATCTCATCAGATACAGTCAGCACCTGCTGTTGTTTGCACAATGCAAAAGCTTCAGCCAGATATCCATCGGGCGGGATAACAATTCCAGCTTCACCCTGAATGGGCTCAACAAGAAAGCCAGCCGTATTCGGTGTAATGGCTTGTTTCAGTGCTTCAATGTCTCCATAAGGGATAATTCGGAATCCAGGTGTAAACGGTCCAAAATTTTTTTTATACTCCGCTGAAGAAGAAAAGGACGTAACCGTCAAAGTTCTTCCGTGAAAGTTACCAGAACATACGATGATTTCGGCCTGGTTCTCCGGCACACCTTTACAACGATAAGCCCACCGGCGCACCGCCTTTACCGCAGTCTCCACTGCTTCCGCTCCTGTATTCATGGCAAGAATCTTGGATTTCCCTGTGAACTGTGAGAGTTTCTGATAGAAAAGAGAAGCTGAAGAACTATGGAATGCCCTTGATGTCAGCGTAACCTGATCTGCCTGATCCTTGAGCGCCTGTATAATCACAGGATGTCTGTGACCATGATTCAATGCAGAGTATGCACTTAACATATCCATATAACGGCGGCCTTCAGGATCTTCTACCCATACTCCTTCCGCCTGTTCAATAACAATAGGGAGTGGATGATAATTAGGTGCAGCATAACGCTCCGACCAATCAATTAACATTTTGGAATCTGACATACACGCCCAACACCTTTCCAAAATATTGTATACAAAATACAATATCAATGTATGCGATACCACCGCCATTTACGACTATATCCCACTATTTCCACAGTAGCCTACTCCCAGCTCTTCTTCGAATCGAATCCTTAATCCATAGTTATCGAGAAGTAGACAGTTTACGTTCCAACCAGGAGAGCAAGTTGGCCAGTGTAAATGTGATTATAAAGTAGAGTCCGGCGGCAACAAGCAGCGGAGCAAGGGGCTGGAACGTAACTCCCTGAACCGTTCTGGCCGTGTATATAATCTCGGCTATGCCGATCATGGAGACTAGCGAAGAATCTTTAATGATAATAATGAATTCATTGCCGATCGCTGGGAGCATGTTACGAAAAGCCTGTGGCAGTATAATGTAGCGAAGTGTCATACCATGCGTCATGCCAAGGGAGCGCGAAGCTTCCGTCTGTCCTTTATCAATCGCTTGAATCCCGGCCCTGAACACCTCCGCCATATAAGCTGAGCTATTCATAGTTAGAGCCACCACCCCCGACATAAATGCCGGCAAGTTCACACCTATAACCGTCAGACCATAATGAATAATAAGAATCTGTACCAGCATCGGCGTCCCTCGAATGAGTTCAATATACGCCGATGCCACATATCTAATTGGCCATACTCGTGATATCCGCATTAGTGCCATGATCACACCAAGCAACGTACCAAACAATACACCGAAGAAGGAAAGCTCAAGTGTAACCCACGCACTTCGTGCATAATCCTGCCAATGCTCTGATAGAAAGGAAAAATCTAAATTCACGGCATATCCCTCACTCGTCCGTTTTATTCACCGAGCATCTCATTCGCTTCAACGACAAAACGTTCAATATCTCCATTCGATTTGAGCTTTTCCAATGTAGTGTTGATCTGATCCAGCAGCTTCTGATTACCTTTCTTCACCGCGATGGCCGAACCACCCTCATCTTCAGCCTGTGCAATCTCTACACCCGCAACAACAAGCCCCTTTTGGTTGCTCACATACTGCTCCGCCACCGGCTTCTCCAGAATAAGTGCGTCTACGCGCCCCGTCTGCAATTCCAGAATCAGTTCAGGTATTTTGGCGAGAGAAGTGAGCTTTGCCCCCCCTATTTCCTGAGCGATCCCTTCCTGAATGGAACTCTTCTGTACGCCAACCTGCTTGCCCGAGAGATCATCCATGGACTTCAATGCCGCATCTTCGCCTTCTCTAACGAGTACAGCCTGTTCTGCATAATAGTAGATATCTGTAAAATCAACGTTCTTCTTGCGTTCCTCGGTAGGGGTTAAGCCCGATATTACAAAATCGACTTTATCCGTACCAAGGGCCATAAGAAGGCCGTCAAAGTCCATGTCCTCAATCTTCAATTCAGCTCCCATATCAGCCGCAATCGCTTTGGCAATCTCGATGTCAAAACCTACGATGGTATCTTTACCATCAATTTTCTTATGAAATTCATAGGGTGCATAGTCCGCACTGGTTCCAAGCACGATTATTTCCTTTTCCGTAGAGCTACTTCCCGAGGATGAAGCAGATTCCGATCCGGTTCCTGTCGTTTTTTCCTGCCCGCAAGCGGACATGATCACAATCACTAACAACAGCATCATTGGCAACAGTACTTTTTTCACACATCATACCCCTATTCTTTTTTGAATGAGTAGCATAATTAATTTGTATACAATATACATAAGACAATATATGGTCTTATATGTAAGTAATACTAACAATCAGTCTGGTTTATCACAATCATTTTTTAAACAATTATACGCTCTAATTCCATAAAATATGCTATATATAACACAGCACTTACATCGGTTGAAACATGAAGTCTGCTTGCCCAACTTCCCACCTCGGTGTTAAGATGATAAAAACTTGAAACTCCTGAACGGCGCGCACAGTACGGCCCACACCCACCCAATCATCACTATACATAGAAAGGAGGATTCGGTATGGAGGTACCCAAATACCGGTCCTTGAAAGATCACGTATACGATTACATTGCCCAGAAGATTCAGGACGGGACGCTACTTCCCAATCAGAAGATCAACGAGGCCGAGATATGCAAAAAGCTGGACATCAGTCGCACGCCTACCCGGGAGGCGCTTTTCCAGCTGGCTTCGGACAATCTGCTGCAATACATCCCACGCAGGGGATTTATTGTCACTCCTTTTGATGCAGGCAAAAAACTGGAGTTCTCCCAGGCAATCGGTGTACTGGAGGCACTTGCTGCCACACTCGCAGCTGATCACCTCAAACCGTCCGAACTGATGGAGATGGAAACTCTGGTTGTTCGAATGGACGAGGATATTAGCCAACTTGATCTTGCTGCTTATAACAAGAACCAATACCAGTTCCATAACCTGTACATCCAGCGATGTGGTAACGCCACAGTAATTGAGATGTTAAACACATTGAAGAACAGCTTCATCCGGCAGTCATATGTTAGTGATAATAAGCCAAAGCTGTCTGAGGTACTGCTCGAAGTCAATGAAGAGCACCGTCAAATTTTAAATGCGTTTAGAGCCAAGGATAAGTTACAACTGGAATCCCTGCTTAAGCACCATTGGCGTATTATCGATAACGATATGCTGTAATAAGAGATATCCCAACACACCAAAGGCAACCCACACTATAAACTGTACCCTATGTAAAGGACATTTCTAAAAAAAACTATACGGCTTCAAGAAGATGATCTCTGTATTGTACAGGGGTCATCCTTTTTAGGTTCCACTGGTATCTATAGTGATTATAGTAGGTCATATAGGATTTAACTTCTCGTTTGACTTCGTCTAACGTGGCATAGCTCTTTAAGGAAGTTTCGTCCTTAAAATGACCGAAAAACGACTCCTGTGGTGCGTTATCCCAACAATTTCCTCGTCTGGACATGGATTGCCCAAGCCCCATCCGTTTCACTTTCTTCTGAAAATCTGGATGAGTGTAGTGCGTACCTTGATCGGAATGAATGAAGGCATCATGACTCTTCTTGAATTTGCGATTTTTCTGTAAGTGGAGCAACGTGTTTGTCGCCAGATCCATCGTCATTCGCTCCGACACATGATAAGCCAAAATTTCATTGGTTGAACTATCCTTGATGGTGGACAGATAGGCGCGTTTCCCTTGGCCGTAACTTAAGTATGTAATATCTGTTAGAAGTACTTTGCCCGGGATGCCTTGTTTGAAGTTGCGTTGTAACAGGTTAGGCATGGTTCGATGTTCATGGGTTGCCTTCATCATTCGTTTGTAGGGATTAGTTCGTCGATGAGGACATACAATATCGTATTTTTTCATGATTCTTCGGATGCGCTTGAGATTCCAGATGATCTGAAATTGTCCTTGCAGCGTCATCTTAATGGAGCGAGCGCCCTTGTTACGTTTCTTAAACTGGAAGGCTTGACGGATGTACACACCTATTTCCTCATCAACCTGTTCCTTCTTCGTGCGGCTGTGAATGGCTGAAGTGCTCCAGTATCGGTAATATCCGCTTTTGGAGACCCCGGCAGTCTCACACAGAACACTTACCATTCGCTGAAGATGGTATTTCTCAATCACGGTTCGGATTAACCTGTATCGAAGACCAGGCGTTAGTTTTACTCGTGGTTCCACCCCCGTTCGGCCAGGCGAATCTTTTTTAAGAGTTCATTCTCTGCTTGGAGCAGGTGAATCTGTGCTTCGAGTTTCGCGTTCTTTTCTGCCAAGGTTAACTCTCGTTTTAGAGACTCTCCTGAATGTTTGCCTCGTGTATCTTGTAAGCCTAGAGCCCCTTGCTCGTTGTAACTGGCTCTCCATCGGTCAGCTGCGGCTTTGACCCGAGTCATTCCAATGATCTGAACGTCAAATCCACAAGTCTCAAAGATCTCTCTAGGCAGCCTTCCTTGCTGATTTAATGTAATAAAGAGTTGTTTGAACTCGTCCGTATAAGTGATTCCCTTGGTCGAAACAGACTTCACATAGGGATTTGTAGCAAATTGCTCTACTTCGCGTGTTGTAAATGTTTTCTTACTCATTAATCGTTCTCCGTCCTCGTCTCGTTCATGGTATACAACAAAAGTACCCCATAGAGAGACTTTTTTAAAGTGTCTACTCTATAGGGTACAGTTTATCAGTTGCCTGGTCTCTTTTTTATTAGTATCAATACAAAGCTGATTAAACATAAAACAATAGTAATCCAAGTATACTTGAAAACTCCTTCACCTGAAGAAATATAAAGACTTAATGGTAAAGACCAAATCACAGAAAACATTAATAATAAACTTCGTTGAGTTAAAGAAGCATATATCACACCACAGGATGGAATTAGTAAACCAACAACCAAAATAATGGTTGAAATTCCATTTGAATTAGGATTAATACTAACTAAAATAAAGATAAGAATACTAATCAGACCACCGACAATACCAAATACCTTTTCCATAACCATTTCACCTCACAAAAATGTTATTATTCACTTCATTTTATAGTTTTTTTGTTTAGGTCAGTTTTTTTAAATGCTACTACGATAATAATTTGTTTCAATGAACTTAATTACCAAAAGTTTAAAAAGGTGTTGAATATATAATAAACGTTTTAAAATGAAAAACAATACCTTTAAGGAAGGAAGAATGTGTTGTTTTAAGTAGTCCCTAAAGATATACCTTTGCGGACGGTAGAGAACAGGAAAATTGCTAACCGCCGACGAAATTTTAAATTGGAATTATCTCCTTCTAGTATATACATGTAACTTATGGTAAATTAATAAAGCTAATTTTATGTATATATTGAAATAAGAGGGGTTATAATTATGAAAAAAAACACTTTGTTCGTAGGTTTGTCGGCATTATCCTTGGTAGCAGCTGTCACAGTTGCATCTGCTGCACCAACAAATAATGTAGTGGACTCATCAGTAACTACTACATCTACACAAGGGGAAAGCATCATTACCCCAATGGCAGTTGATAATGAGATTGTGAATTCACAAATTTCCGGAAGTAGCTACACGAAGAGTTTCAATATCCAAGCAAATTTTGGATGGGTCAAAGTTTGGGTTCAAAATACATCTAAAGAAACCTTAACTGTCCGAGTTACTCAAAGTACTCTGTCTGGTACTCAAAAAATGTCGTTCTCTGTAGCTCCTGGGGCATCTTGGACTGAATATGGAACGAAACCATGGGCAACTGGTACTCACTGGGTTAGCATTAGCACTAAAAACGGCGGTAACATGTCAGGATTGCTTTCTGTTAAACTTGCAAATACGAAGGAAGAACTTTAGTACGTAATATAATAGAAATCTTAGACTCTAAACTGATTTCGTTATTTACCAGCGTCAGAGTAGGTATACAAAAAGGATCGTTGCAGATATGCTGACGATCCCTTTTGTATACCCTTTACGGACTATGATAAACATCCTCAAGATCGTGTTACCACCAACGAGCAAGCTTTTTCTGAACGAAAAAAGAAGGTTAACGAAAAAAACGTCAACCTTCTTTTTGCTAGTAGGCTACTTATGTTGTTCACCAGTATCGACTTGTTCAACTACTGTAGCCTTCTCACCGAAACCTTGAACTTCCTTAGACTTCGATCCTGTTTCCATCAAAAGACCAGTTGTCACGAGTGTCACTACTGCAACGCTTGCAAGACCATAAGCAACATAACGTTTTAGCTTACTGTTACTTGAAAAAAATAGAACCAGCGCAGCAGCAAGCAATAAGAAACCAATTAAATTCATTTCGCCCCTCCTTCCGCCCAAAACTTCATTACACTTATAGTTTTATACGTATCGGGGCGAAAAATGTTACAATAATTAGTAAATTAACCACTAACTGAGAAGTCAAATGTCCCGTTAGCCCATCCTTTAAGGAAAATTCTTGGGTAGACATTTTGTACATCATACACAACAGTCAGTTTGAAATTTCCAACCACGTTAGATTCATAAAAATTGTATCCTACGCCGCCACGTTGATCATCAGCTGTAGCCCCTTCATATGACCAACCAATTGTGTGTGTGGACGGAGTAATCGTTCTCGAAGGAGCAGGAGATACAACAAAGCTTCCATCTGAGTTCCAAGCGATCTTATGTGTAAGTGTATATAGTGTACCGCCAAAAACGTTAGTTGCTGTATATGTTTTCGTTGCCGAATAGCCCGTTGCAAGGGTAGAAATGGGGCTGCTTGTTGTCTCATTATATCCAACGTGGATAAGATTAATGAGCACAGCCAGTCTCTGGTCTTCAGAAAGAACGGAAATATTCTTTTGAAGAGTAGATTGAGACAGATTTGCTTGGGCAAATTTTTCAACTGAAGGAACACCCTTATCAGCAAAATCACGGACAGCTTCTTTATCATTTTCAGATAAATCATTCCATAGAGCAATCGCATCATCGCCAGCAACCAACTTAGCAGCTAATGTTTTTCCATAATCTTCGGGTTCCAGAGAAGAACCAAACGCAGCCGGGGCAATTGGCGCCCTTGATCATCTCATAAACCTGATCGATTCGCTTAAGATTTGCCAATTCATTTTCTTCCAGCTCTCTGGCTTTACGCCATAAATACTGATTAAAGAGCATCAGATCCGCACAGTGGCTTTCTATACCTTGTCTTTCCATAACAGTCCAATATAGTTCTACATCTGCCCCATCCTCTTGCCAATAGGCTTCTATAATGGGCATAAACCGCTCTTCAAGTCCGTTGAAGTAATCCGTCAGCATCAGATCCAGCAGGACTAATTGATAGGTCCCCTCCCTAAAGTCTTCCCAGCTCTCCAAACCGCTTGATGCCCAAGTTACCCCATAACCCTCATGACGTAGATGATCTCTCAAAATTCGGGCAATCTCCGGATCATCCTCCACCAGCAATATATTCTCGCTGTCTCTCATCGCTGCTTCATCCTCCTATGACTGTATTGTAGCTAAGAAATGTTGGCTCTCCGCAGAGTTTATACTTTCTTCATAAATGTCCATTACGATCGTTATCTAATGCATGCAAAAAGAGCACTCCGATTGTTCAGGACGCCCAGGTAATACCACAATCTTAATCCTAAGTTATAGCTCCTCAAAAAGGAAACACCTCATAACTCATAGAAGATGCTCTCGTTCTGTACATAGGGTCTACAATACTTGCTGCACAGCTTCGGCATGCGGTCTTTCATCCAATCGTGTCTCGATTCATTCGCCATCTGAAAGGCATAATAACCCAGTGTAAAGAACAACATGAACCCTTCCATTAACCGGATATCCCGATCCGTTAGCGGTGCACTCTGTTTCGTGTAACCAGATAGAAACTGTTCACGCTCCTCCCGGTTAAACATAAGTGCTGCTCCTCCAGCATCAAAAAGATAGTACCCATACCCGTATAGACAAAAATCAATCATAGATATCCCCTGATCTGTTATCAGCAGATTATTGCGGGTAATATCGCCATGAATGACTCCCCATGTCTCCGCATGCTGCGGGTACGTTGCTAACTGCTCATTAATGTTCTCGAACGTCTCTCGAAGCAGATCAAAGTCTTCTGTGGTAAAAATCCCAAGTCTGACGCCTTCCTTCAGTTGCTCCAGCATCACATTATTTTCTTGGATGCTTCCGTAGGCTGGGCGAACAGCCATCTGAGCTGTTTGCCATTGCCCGCTGTCCCCTTGTTGAACTCCACTCATCCCGGTGCTTTCATCCGTACCCCAAGCCTCTTCAGATGTTTCCTGTACACGACCCCATTGATGAAGCGTCTGCAATTGAGTACCCAGGTCATTGATTTGCTCTGTTGTCAGGCGCTCTCCCTGCTGGATGTCCCTGCCCTCAATCCACTCCAGTACCGTACAACAGATCTCTTCCCCCGCTTCACTTGTCCATACCGTTACCCATTCGCCTGATGCATTTCGTACAGGGTACTGCACACGCAATGCTGTGGTTTCGTTTAATTCGTAGAGCATGTTCATCTCCGCTTCCAGTGCAGGAAGCGTATGTTGAATCCCTGACATACTTGCATATGCGGCTTGATGTATACGCAGCAGATACTTCTGTCCGCTCGCTTCATCCACGACATGATACGTCAGATTCTCGTTGTGACGAATATAGGAAACGACAGGTTTTTCAATCGTGTAGTTCTGTATGATATCAGTTGCCATGTGGTCATAAGACATCTTATCCGTAGTGATTATCAACATCTCCTTCGGAGTTATGTAAACGTTCTCCTCACACTAAATATCGTAGCATAATGTTTATTCCGCAGACAGAAAATTCTCCCAAAGTTATAAATTAAAAAAAGCACAACCCCCGAACAACCGTCCAGGCATTGTGCTTTCTTTTATCTCTATTTATTTCTTTATCTCTATTACTCTATGTTACACTCCATGATCCAATTAACCGAAACGTCCCATAATGTATTCTTGCGTCAGGCGATTGTCCGGGTTCGTGAAAATGTGCTCTGTATCCCCGTGCTCAACCATACTTCCCAGATAGAAATAAGCCGTGTAATCCGAGATACGTGCCGCCTGCTGCATGTTATGGGTAACAATGACGATCCGCAGATCTTTCTTAAGCTCGGTAATCAATTCCTCAACCTTACCCGTGGAGACTGGATCAAGGGCAGATGCCGGCTCATCGAGCAGCAGAATCTGTGGTTCAACAGACAAAGCGCGAGCGATACATAAACGCTGCTGTTGTCCGCCAGAGAGAGACAGAGCTGACTCATGCAGTCTGTCCTTCACTTCATCCCAGAGCGCAGCACGACGCAAGCTTTTTTCCACAATTTCATCCAGTGCCTTCTTACTCTTCGTACCGCGGTAGCGGGGGCCAAACGCGATATTGTTGTAGATGGACTTATGAAAAGGATTCGGCTTCTGCCACACCATGCCAATCTTCTGGCGAAGCTTGATTACATCGGTTCCAGGCTCATTCAGATCGTTACCGTCCATCCAGATATGTCCCTCTGTACGGGAACCGGCAATCTCGTCGTTCATCCGGTTAAGCGACCGGAGGAACGTGGATTTACCGCAACCAGACGGTCCAATAAGAGCCGTTACGCTTGCTTCGGGAAACGTCAGGCTGATCTGCTTGACCGCCTGGAAATGTCCATAATATATGCTTAACTGTTCCGTACCAAAAGGTATGGCCATGTTGGTTCCTCCTTATTTCGAAGCTGTCATACGGCGGAATACAACCCGGCCGATCCAGCGTGCACTTAGATTGAACGCCAGTACGAGAATGACAAGCACGGCGGATGCCCCTGCTGCCACTTCTTTGGAATCTGGCCCAATGCCTTCACTGTTCACTTTCCAGATATGGACAGCAAGTGTCTCTGCCGGACGGAAAGGATTAAGCGGTGATCTTGGACTCGTCGGATTCCAATCTGTAAAGTCCAATGGTGGACTACTCATACCTGCGGTGAACATCAGCGCGGCTGCTTCACCGAAGATCCGGCCGGAAGCCAGGATCGTACCCGTAATCAAGCTCGGCAATGCTACAGGCAGCAGAATGGAAGTGATAATCTTCCACTTGGACAACCCGAGCGCCAGACCTGCTTCCTTCTGTTCCTTCGGAACGGCCCGAAAAGCCTGCTCCGTTGTCCGTACCATCAGTGGCAAGTTAAAGATCGCCAGAGCCAAGGCACCCGAGATCAGGGAGAAACCAAGACCAAATGTATTTACAAGCAATAAGAGTCCAAACAAACCGATAACGATGGAAGGGAATGATGACAATACTTCAACGACCAGACGAATGAAGCTGGTGATCCTGCCTGGTTTGGCGTATTCCGCCATGTAAATCCCACCGCCCCATCCGAGTGGAATGGTAACAATCAAGGTCAGAATTAGCAAGAATACGGAGTTAAAGAGCTGTGGACCAATTCCGCCGCCACCCTTAAGCAACTGTGGTGCGCTTGTCAGGAAGTTCCAGCTAATATGTCCAATTCCTCTAAACATGATGAATCCAAGCAGACCGAGCAATAGAATAACAATGAACAGGGCCAATACAACGATAACGGATGTTGCAACTTTATCTACCGTCTTTGCCTTCATTTTCATACCCGGTTCCTCCTTTCAAGCAGGCGAACCAGAATGACGAAGACAAATGTCATCACCAGCAGGACAAGCGCCATACTCCACAGTGCATTGTTATGAACAGAACCCATCGTGGTGTTACCCATGCTGAGTGTAATTACACTTGTTAATGTTGAAGCCGATTCGAGCAAGGATGTTGGAACATGCGGTGCATTACCGATAACCATCTGCACAGCAAGTGCCTCACCAAAAGCACGGGCCATACCCAAAACGACACCTGTCAACAAAGCAGGCAAGGTCGTTGGAATAATGACACGGTAGATGGTTTGCCAGCGAGTGGCACCCAGTGCGTACGAGGATTCACGCAATCCTTTTGGCAAAGCGGACAATGCATCTGCCATAATACTTGTCACCGTAGGAAGAATCATTACAGCGAGAACAAGACATCCGGCTGCAATCCCGACGCCTGTCCCACCAAAGATACTGCGCAGTAAGGGTACGATAACACTCAGACCGATAAATCCGTACACAACGGACGGAATTCCAGACAAGAGCTCAATCGCAGGTTGCAATATCTTTTTCCCTTTACCCGGGACAATTTCTGTCATGAAGAGTGCTGCACACAAGCCAAGCGGACTTGCGATCACTGCTGCAAGCAAGGTTGTAATGAAAGAACCTGTAATGAACGGCAATGCCCCGTAGAAAGCAGGTTCTCCAGTTGGATTCCACGTTTTCCCACCAAGAAATTCACTTATGCTTATTCCATTTTGGAAAAATGTTGATAGTCCCTTGGACGCTACAAAATAAACAATGGAAAACATGACAACGATCAGGAAAACGACACAAATCGACGTATAGATCCGTCCCGTCCACTCTTCCCAATAATGTTTCTCTTTTAAGGGCCGGCGCGGTTTCAACTTGTTATTCATTACCGTTCCCCCTTCGGTCTGTTCCATAACAACCATCCTTCTATAGTAGAATTAATGCAAAATATGGGATTATTTCAGAGCAAACCGCGTAAAGAGGCGGGACCTAAGTCCGCCTCTTTCGCCGTATGCGCAAGTTCAAAGATTATTGAATCACATTACCTGCTGCATCGCGTTTTACTTTCATACCTGACATTGGAATGTATCCAAGTTCTGTCACGTCATTTTGTTGAATTTCGTCACTCAAGATGTAGTCCAAGAATGCTTGTGTTGCTGCATCTGGCTTACCTTTCGTATACATGTGCTCGTAAGCCCATACTGGGTAAGTTCCTGCTTCTACGTTCTCAACTGTTGCTTCTACACCTTCGTATTTCAACACTTGCAAGCTGTCATCCAAGTAAGACAAGGCAAGGTAACCAATAGCACCTGGTGTTTCAGCTACCAATTTTCTTACGTTACCAGAAGAATCTTCTTGAATTGAACCTGGGATATCATCCATTTTTGCACCAAGTGCATACTTCTCAAATGTCGCGCGAGTACCTGAACTACCCGGACGGTTTACAATAACGATTGCTTGATCCGCACCACCAACGTCTTTCCAGTTCGTTACTTTACCGGAGAAAATGTCGATCAGTTGTTGCTTCGTCAAATCTTCTACACCTGTATCTTTGTTGCTAACTGGTGCCATAGCTACAACCGCTACTTGATGGTCAACCAGTTCTTTTACTTTGGCTTCGTCCTCCAGCTTCTCTTCTGCAAATACATCAGAGTTACCGATTGTAGCTTGTCCGTCAGATACTTGTGTCAAACCAGTACCACTACCGCCACCTTGAACTTGAACCGTTACGTTCTTATATTCATCAACTGCCATAAATTTCTGTCCAGCTTGTTCTACCAGAGGTAGCAATGCTGTCGATCCGACTGCCAGAATGTTACCGCTAAGCTCAGTAGCAGCTTCTCCCGATCCATTGCTTGCGGCACCCTCTGTACCAGCGTCATTCTTCGATCCGCATGCTGCGAGTACCAGTACGAACGTTAAGGTCATCAAAATAAACGGCAACTTTTTAAACATGTTTTGTTTTCCTCCCCCAATGTAGTGATGGCGTTTTGTGAATTTGTTTGTTCACCATCAACTCTTTACTCATTGTAGTTTCAGTATGTCATCTTAAAATCAGTGTTTTGTAAACGCAATGTTAAAAATGTCGGCAGCATTTTGAAATATTTGGGATTCACTTTGCGCTGAAGTGGCCGCTTCGGGAACGGACGATGTTTCAATCGCTGTTATCCCCGTATCTATATGATTTACTATTCCCAAGGAATACATCCGGGGATAAAGGCGAACGCTTCGCTTTTCCACAATCGTTCCGTTCCCTTCGCTGTGTCAGCGCTCGTTGGATCTCAGGCATTTCAATCTCCTGCCTGAGGTGTAGGCAAAGAAGGCTAGCCCTATAATAGGCTGACCTGATGTAAATTCTTTAATGGAGAAAGAGACTTGTTTCTTCTATGTTATCTTCACACCTTTGCGGGACAACACGTGCAGCCACAGCAATGTGGCAAGTGATCCAATCGGGGTCATTTTGGGACCCAGATCGGAACCAATGACATTGGCATAGATCAATGCACCGCACTATGCGCGGAAGA
>NZ_JBZFQG010000001.1:0-160698 GCF_058313655.1 Paenibacillus sp. Negev47 | reverse complement strand
TAATGCACTCCTTCCGCAACGTAGACTTCAGCTCTTTCAGTGAAGTGTCCAATCACTGAAAACGAATATCCGAAAATTTGTGATGCATCTATATCAAGAACATAGAATTGTTCAGGATTAGTACGTACTTGCTCCATATCTGACCAACAGTTCGTTACAAGGTTTCCTCTTAGCTGTGCTGGTAAACTCATGATCTCATGAACGATAGACATCTCATTGTTTGTTGCATAGAAGATCACAGGGTAAGCAGCATATAGTGTGACTAAAAAGACATCTGTATTCATATCAATTCCTCTTCTCCTGTGAATCTAATTACTTTACCTTCTCCTAGCACTGTTCGTGGTTTGTCGAACAGTTGTCTGTTAATCCGCTTATCTGGTAGATTTGGTTTAGGAAATATAAAGTTAGTATCTGTATTGTTCCAGTTGCCTTGAAATTCAAAGGCTATATGTGTAGAGTTACCTCTACCTCCTCTAGCATAGACAACTTCACTATTTCTACCTTCGGAATATGACTGTAATCCATGAGCGATATCATTACAGCCAAATGCGATTGCGCGTACTGGTGGAATTTTAGCTGTTGGCTTCTCAATGCACATAGCACCTCACCACCTTATATGAAACATGTATTTCATTTACGATTCTGCTAACTTTTCAATTAAAAAATCTCTGAGTTTTATTGCTTCTTCTGTTCCGACAACTATAGCTCCTTTGAATTTGTTTCCATAAAATACGTCAAAATGAATTTTTCCTTCTCCACCAACGACTACCTCCAGTGAATCATTAGGATCAAGCTTGTCCAATATAGAAATGCTATTTTTTCCTTTATTCATTCTCTTATATCCCCTTTAAATGAAAGATTCATTTTATTTAACTACTGGATCGAAATGTTGATATAGTACCTCTACCATATCTTCTGCTCTAACTGATAAAAACTTAGTTAAGCCTTTTTCATCTCTCTTTGATAAATACCAGAGTCCATTATAGTCAAGTTTAAGTGTGTAAACATCTCCACTATCGTTGTGTTTATACTTTGATTTATCCTTAAGTACCAAATATACCATGTTTACTCCCCATCTCAAGTAAGATTGTTCCTTTTGATTCTACATTCTTCACACTCTATTACTTCGTACTTCTCACCATTCCATAATCTTTTAATAGTTTCTAAGTCAAGGCTATGTTTCTGGAGACTTCTTTCCCATAATAGTATACTGTCAGAACCAACCTTGGGTAGTCTTTTGACAAGAGCTGCCTGTGTTTTCGTAAGAAATATATTCTCCGATTTGAGGTTACTCATGTTAGTCTTCCCAATCTACGTCTGTTATCTCAGCTGACAATACTTCTTCTTTTTTAATATCGAAGTCCCATTCTAATATTCCATCTTCATTGTAAAGATGATGTGCTACAGCTTCTATTGCTGATCCTGAATGAGTATCCTCTTCTCTGTAAACCATTGATAGTACAACAATCTGTTTCTTAATCGCCACGTGATCACCTCTTCTAAATAGCTTAGTAGTTTTCTTTTATAAGTTTATTAATTGATTGTCTTATGTTTAAGATGATTAAGTTATTATCATTTTTAGAAAGTGGAAATTGTTCCAGTAATGTTTCTAATTCTTCTACTTTCTTTTCGAATGCTTTCTGACTTGGAAATTTAGCAAACACCTTTTTCTGCAAAAACAAACCTCTCCTCTCAATAATAAACCTTTTTATTAACTTCATCTCTTCACTAACCAGTAATCAGGGTAATCTCTACGCAGAACTCTAGTTCCCATAATTCTTTGAAGCGTATGAAGCGCATCTTTGAAGTCATTTAAATCATCAGGGTGAGTTTGTTGTAACTTCTCGAATCCATTCCAGACGCTAACAATGTTATTTGCAATAAGCTCTTCTTCTATCGTGAACCCTGATATGTCTCTATTCATCTTACAAGCTCCTGTCTATATCTCTTTTCAACAAATGCATAGTTCACTGATAACCCATTATTAAGCATGAATTCTATATAAGACGAAATTTGATGTTCTGTTGGATAGCATTTATAATCAACACTAATTGAATTGAAGTTATTACCATGAACACCTTTCACATTACATCTTATAACAAAATAAGGTGTAAGTTTTTGTGTCTCCTCTACTGTTTTCAATCTTTCAATAAATTCTCTTTTATTATTTTCAATATATTGCATTGTATCTTTCAAAATCTAACCCCCGCATTCTTCAGGTTCTTCAATGCTAATTCAACTTTCTGTCTAATATCTTCTGCTTGCTCTTTCACATACATACCCTGACCATTGAATAAAACCAAAGTCTTGAAATCGCCCTCACAGACAGCATCAATACTGGCTGCTTTAATATGAACAGCTTGGCCTGAATGAGTGTGGGTAAATTTTAATAATTCCATAGAGTCCTCCACCATCCTTTCTTATTCAATTCTTTCAACGCCATTTCCACTTTGACTCTCAAATCTTCGGCGTACTCATTCACATACATTCCCTGACTGTTTTCAATTAAAATTAAAGTCTTTACACCGCAATTACGTATGGCTACAATACTTCTAATTTTTACATTCACTACATCTCCTGAATGCGTATGAGTTAGTCCAATGAATTCTGTCACTATGGGTTCCTCCCTTTAAATAGAATCAAGGATAAAATTACTTTTTGGTTTCGATTGCGAAAAGTATCATGTACATAGCTAAAGCTGCAATATCATTCATAAATCAATCCCCATTCAAGAACACAAAAGCACCTTCAGCTCAATCACGAATGAAGGTGCTTTTGTTATATATTTTGTTTACTTTACACCTGTGCGTTCTTTGTTAATTTGTCTAACTCGTTTTCCAAATTCGCGACACGTTGAGTTTGGAGTGAAATTAAATCAATCGCCAACTTCATCAAGTGCTTGTCAATCAATCTATCATTAATGTAGTCTTTATCTGTAGCAGCTCCATACCCCTGAAGTTCGGCTCTCACTTCGGCTTCCGCAAGTTTGAGATAGGTTTCCACAAACACATCTGTTTGTGCCAGTTCATTAAGTCTAATCAGTAATACTTTACCTTCAGTTTTATAGGAACTCATTTGTTACTCCTCCATAGTGCTAATATTTCAATTTGTTAATTCATTATATTATACACCTGTAATAGTGTCAAGTTTAACCAATGTACACTGTTCAAGGTATAAATCCATCTCACCTGTTTTCTCCCATCCAGAAGGATTCTTATCTGAAACATCTACCTTACGCATCTTATCTCTTTCAGAAACGTTTTTGACTTTGATCATATCACCGATTTCAAACGGTTCAATATCTTTCTTCCCATAGAACTTATCTTTTTTAACTTTGAAAGTAACAATCTCCCCTGTTTTGAATACGTAGCAAGTTACTTTAGGTGTATACTTCAGATCAATGTCTAAGATAGCGACTACACGCTTATCCATACTCCCTACAGTCGTTTTAATAAATCCGTAGTGTTCTTTTTCAAAAGCAATAATATCATAAGGACTACGTAGTTCGATATACAATGCGCTTCGCTCATAGTTTCTTAGCTCTGCTATGCGCTTCTCTTTTGTTTTGTCCTTATGAGTCTTACTATATTTGAACTTACTATTACTGAACGTGTCAGAGACATTCAATAAGAAGTCTGTATTCCCCATTTCATTGAAGTATCCTAATCTAATCAGAATATCTAGCTGTTTACTATTGATAGATGTCTGCTCTTTGACGTCTACTAAGAGATCAACGAAGTAATCATACTTCCTAAACATAAGCTGACCAAGATCATCTGCTATTCCTGCATTACAGTGTTTGATCAAATTAAGACCGTAAACAATTTTCCCTTTCTCAACAACACATGATGAAGTAGCATTTCGGAAAGAAGGTGTATGGAACATGATATTCAATCGTTTTGCTTCTTGATATGCTGTATTCATCTTCTCGTATTTGTCTTGTCCTGCATCTGCTAATGAATTGATCCAAGCACACATGAATTCAAGTGGATGATTAACCTTTAGAAATGCACAGATAAAGGCGATAATAGCATAAGCTTGTGAATGCGCCTTGTTAAAACTATACTTCGCAAATTCCAACATGATTGCCCACAATTGATCGACTTGATCCTCTGTCCATCCACGACTATACAACCCTTCACGTAACTCAGGCTCTGCTTTAGCTAGCAATGCGGGATTCTTTTTGCCTGTTGCCTGACGAAGTAAGTCCGCATTACGCATTCCAGCCATACGTCCAATCTCAATAAGCTGCTCCTGAAATACAATGATCCCGAATGTGTTCTTTAGAATAGGCTCCAGATCACTATGCAGATATTCAAACTCTTCCATTCCATGCATTCGTGCAATGTAGTTGTCAATGTATTTCATACTTCCGGGTCTATACAAAGCGTTTACTGCTGATAAGTCATCTAGTCCACGTGGTTTCATTTTTTCCATTGTAGACTTCATTCCGCTGGACTCGAATTGGAATACTCCATCAGTATAAGCATTGTGGAATAGCTTCAGGATATCAGGATTATCGTACTGAAGATTACGAATGTATTCTCCATCCTTACCAATCATATCAAGAGTGTCATAGATCACTTTAATTGTACGAAGTCCAAGCGTATCGATCTTGACCAAGCCCAACGCTTCAGCATCCTTCATATCAAGATGAATCACCATTTCACCATCCTTGGTTGAGACAGCTGTATAATGCTGCACCTCATCGATGGTAACCACCTTACCACACGGATGCATACCATATGATCTAGGCAATCCTGCAAGTTTTTTAGCATAGTCAAACAATTTAGGATACTTCTTAACATACATATTCAAGCTTCCGTTCTCAATAGCTTCCTCAATCGTATTATCATCCATAACTTTGGTGATGTGATTAGTCACATCAAAAGGAATATTCATTACACGCCCAACGTCTTTGACTGCTGACTTATCCCAAATGTAACCGAATTGGCCTAACGCTGCTACACGTTCTTGTCCATGCTCTTCAACAATATTTTTAACAATGAATTCACGTTCTTCTGGAGCAAAGTCCAAGTCGAAATCAGGAATCTTCAACTCTTCACGTGTAATCGTGCCTTCTTTCAACATATCTAACTGGGCAACGTCAATGAAGCGTTCAAAGTATAGGCCATGCTCTACAGGATCAATGTCAACGATATTAAGCAAGTAGGCGACAAGACTACCTCCACCTGAACCACGGGCAATACCACGTCTCCGTACAGAGTTGGCATATCCATGTACAAGTAGATAATATCCTGCAAATCCCATCTCACTGATAGCGTGATATTCATAAAGCAATCTATCCTTATAGACTTTGATTGTATCTTTATCATTCTTGTTGATTTTACGCATCTTCCAACCAACATTGCACAAATACTTCAGATACGCTTCTTGACTATCGAACTCATCTGGAATATTCATTTTAGGGATCAGTGGTGCGGACAATGGAATATGTGAATTACACTTGTCCATGATTAGAGATGTGTTTCTAATTGCTGTATTCCGCTCATCTTCAGTGAGTGATGTCAGTAGATTCCATGCTTCACGTTCACTTTGGATTTGTGTATCTTGATATGTTTCGTCATTTTCATATGAATCTTTGTTTCGATTAATCGCTATGAAGATACGATGTAAGTCTAAATCTTCTTCATTTACAAAATGGCTATCTGCTGTAGCTACCCACTCAATGTTTAGATTCTTAGCTATGTCTACGATAGCCCTATTAAGCTGTTGCTGTCTGGAGTCTCTATGAGACTGAACTTCAAGGTAATAATCTTTACCAAATTCATTCTGATATCTCATAGCTACATATTTGGCTCTCTCTAGATTGCCATCAGTGATTTCTATATCACCATCACCAATCTTGCCACCGGCGATTTTTTGCTGCAATTCAGATGCCATACATCCACTAAGTACGATCAGACCTTCCTTGTATTCAGTCAATAATTTGAAATCAATACGTGGCTTGAAATAGAATCCTTCAAGATAACCTAGTGATACAAGTTTGTTGATGTTCTTGCGTCCAGCTTCATTCTTAGCAAGAATCGTCAGATGATAATACTTCTTGTCCTTATCTCTTTCAAAACGATCATCACAAATATAAAACTCACAACCATAGATAAACTTAAGACTGTTTTCCTTTGCAAGCTTGTACATCTTCACACTTGAATGCACATTACCATGTTCTGTTACAGCAAAGCCTTTTTGATTCATTGACTTAACCTTCTTAACAACATCTTCTGGTCTACTCATTCCATCTAGCAACGAGAATGCTGTATGTAAATGTAGATTTACAAACGTTTCTTCTGTAGCGCAGCACGTGCATTGCGCTGTCTCATTCATTTTTAAATATTCTGACATATCTTTTCCCCTTTAGTGTCTACTGGTCACAAAAAACAGCCTATACAATAGGCTGTTGTGACAATCAGTCTGACTTATTATATTGTGTATCTGTATAATCTTAAATCTTTTCGAATTCTACTGATTCAGAGTAGTATCCATTAGATGATCCATACCAACGAATAGTTACATAACCTTTTAAAGTTGCGAACTTGTAGAATGTCCATGTATAGGAATCATCGTAATACCTATCTCCTCCACCTTCAGTGATTTCTTCTGCCATAAGAATTTCCGAACCTACAAGATCGTCAATGTCTCCAATGATATCTTCGATACTTACATGCTCACAGCAGTCTTGATAGTGATACATTTTATAAGAATCTCCATCTTCCATTTCAAACGTGATACAGTCATTGTCATTGTAAGCATCAACGCCAACATCAATCTTTTTTATGACGCGACCAACCAAATCATCTACAACGCTCATACTACACCTTCTTCTATTAATAGATACTGTGAATTCATCGTGTTAAAGCAAATCTCTTTCTCATTCACAACTAAAATCTCTTGAACACGACTTGTACGTAAATGCTTGTCGATATCAGGGAAATAGATTGTTGCAACCTTGTTTAGAGTAATAGCATTGGGTGTAACCTCTACAATCTGACCCAATCTTTCTGGAAAGGCTTGTTCATGATCTTTTAAATCCACTACTGATATAAGCTTGTATTTACGCCAATTACTAGGTCTACTCATCTATACCTCTTTCTTCAATCCATCGTTGACTATCTTTTTCAAACATTTCTACTTTAATATTCTGTTTTTCCATTGCACGATCTACCTGTTCTTCTATGGAAGGAAGTCCGCTCAGTTTCAACATCATTTGTGATGTTTTGATCTTATGCCACATCTTGAACTTATCGCTGTCCACCAATCGTTTAAGCGCTTCTTGCTTGTTTTGATGCTGTGAACGATGTGTGGTAGATTCACCTGTTGCTCCAGACTCAAGATGAGTGATACGCACACCTGAATTCGTCTTATTGACATTCTGACCACCGTTTCCACTACATCTAAATGTGTCAACCCTAAAGTCTTTTGCTGTGATCGAGAACAGCAGTGTCTTATCCTTGCTGTTGCTCATTTTTTTCAACCTTCTTTTCTTTGAATGTGTAAATTTTCAGTCCAAAAATCTTTTTGATTGCTGGGAACAATAACCCAATGATTGCTGGAGGGATGTCAAACAGCATACGGATCAAGTGATATAGTCTTACTTCTTTGCCATAATGTCCGAAAAATACATGCCGATAACCTTTAGCAATACCATACTCACTTGTTTGATCCCAGATATGATACGCTCTAGCTATGAAATATAGAGCATAAGCAGCCCACAATGTATTAATCCACCATGGAAAGCTTACAATAGCTGCCCAAATAAAACTCAATTAAATCACTCCTTTATGAATAAGATATTTTAAATATGCAGTGTGTGAATGATTTCCATTAAGACTACCATCTTCAAACAACATGCCTAATACTTCAAACGACTCAGTAACAACTTCGATATCTTCGTCTTCATCTAATATTTGATCTTCTGGTTTGCCGCTGATTTCAACATAGAAGTAATGTATTTTTTCGTCAGTGAAACCCGAAGAAGTATAAGCACTCCCAAGAGCTTCAATTCGAATTGGCGTAAAACCTGTTTCTTCTCTAATTTCGCGGGACATAGCTTGCATAGGTGTTTCGCCGTCATCAATGAATCCAGCAGGAAAACCATATTCATGGTTCATTGATCCAACTCTGAACTCTTTGACCAGAACAACTAGTTCGTAATCATCATCAGCAATATATTTCACAAGTCCAACTACGCATTCTGGCTTTACAATTAAGTCACGTGTAAGAATTTTGTTATTCACTCTAATTCTCCTACGAACTGATTTGTAAACAAGTCCCTCATATTCAACTCTTTCAATAATGGACTCTTTCACTTCTGAACCTCCTTGTAAGCATCAAGCTCCAATAACATGTTTCGCAATGTTTGGAATTCATACTCAATCTTAATATTTACGTACTGTCTCCACAGCCAGAATTTATCATTGATGATGTAGTCTCTGATTTTCGTGGCGCTAATGTCAATATTTCCTCTATTGATCACCAATTGTGAGATGTTTTTAATATCTTCAGGATCAAACCATGTGCTTCTTTCTTCATCGTTACCGAAGATCATTACATCAGGATTCTGAAAGATGCCCTTCTGGATTGTTACTTCTGACACTCTGTTCAACACGTATTTACCCCACTCAGTACTATGATCGTTCTCATGTGTCAAATCATCAATGTAAGAGATGATTAACCGTGGATCATTTTCGAACACTTTCTTAATTAATTCCATACGCTTCTGAAAACCAAATGGATTTCTCAATGTACCCTCTTCTTGTGCAGAGCCTACTAGGAGAACCACTTTGTCGCAAGCACTAAGAGCTGTTCTGATAAGCATTTCGTGACCAATGTGAATGTGTTGAAATCTGCCCAGCATGAATCCTAACTTGAATGGCCTATTGCTCTTGGTTGTTTGGAACTTTTCAGGAGTCTGAACATAAGAACCTCCTGAAGTTCCTCCATAACCACCAACAATACTGCTTTCATTATTTGTTATACCTAACATCTGTTTAACCCCTTTTGTATTTGTCAGCGAATTGAGATACCAGATCGTTGATCTCTTCAGATATATAGATTACTTCTTGCCAGTCATTTTGCTGATTCGCACGTGCTTGTGCAGCATCCCAATCCAACTCAGGAAGAAACGGCTTACTCTTTAAATCATTGTGGTAATAGATGTCTTCATACAAATCTTCCTCAGTAGTTACTTTATCTGAAGGATATACAAACAAATCATCACCAATCTTTTTGATCCCAACAATCCCAGGAATACTACGCTTAAATGGAGTCATTGAAAACTTCATACGTGGCCCACCATTGGAATATGCTGTCTTCATCGCCCAACCCAATGTGTCGCGCTCAATATGCTTGTAGAATCCTGCACCAATACCATATGATACAAAGTTCAACGGTACGCCGTTTTGCAACAAGTACTCATCACATTTCTTAGCGTTTTCGAGACTCATACCTTCACCAATGATTACAGATACATTAGTACGTTTGAATTTACGTACATTACGGTAGATACGTACTGCTTGTTCCCATGTGTCTCCAGAATCAGGACGCAGGACAATGTGTACTCCATGAGTTTGAGCGAAAATAGCTAGATCAGTAAGATACTCATTGATTACTCTATCAGCATCATAGGTGTCAATTACAATAGCAATGATCTTTTCACCCGAAGCAGCTGTTGAAGTGATTGCATGTGAGAAGCACATATACTCATCATCAAATTGCTGAGTCACTTTATGTGCAAGTGCTGATATACTTGTGATTTGAGCATTAGGGGTGTGCTGCATAGTATGGAAGTCATCCGTTCCTTTAAGGAACAAGTTCCATGCTGTTCCTGCCCAATAAGCATCTTCAAGGCTACGATGTCCTCTGAATCCAAAGCTATGAAATTTAAGAATGAAACTGTCGTCATAGTTAAACTGCTTTTTCTTCTTCTCCAAATACTTTCTCATGTAGAATGCTTCAGTAGCGCATGAGCTAGGGAAATATGCCATCATAAAGATACCTTCCCACCATGTAACCAGCTCTCCGAACCCTTCTACTGTATTGCGGACTTGTGCGAATGGAGTACCTTTAGGACACCAAGTCCCTTCAGGCAGTGCCTGTACACGAATAGGTGCATATCCATTGCATTCATTCACAACTCTTAAGAACAATTCTGTAGGGAATATCAATCCCATTTTTTCAGCATCTTTCTTAGCTTTGATTACCATTTCTTTAGTTATTTGAACTTTAAGAACTGAACTTACAATTTCCTTGAATCCGAAAAGAATCATTCCTGTAGCACGATTATATAGGTGACTTACTTCCCAATCTGTGTTGGCTTTCATCCTTTGGTGAGACAAGTTGTATGCATCTGTTAATTCAACTGTATTACTTCGAATATCTTCTAACGCCATCTAATTACCACCTCTATTTTATTTTACTTAACACCTGTTAATACTTTTCTAAGAACACCTCAATGCTCTCTTTGTATTTTCATTTTATTATACACCTGTAATATTGTCAAATTGACACTTGTAGACATAAAAAAAGAACCTCTTTTTTTGAGAGATTCTTAGATTTAAGTTATATATGACCTATGCACCTGAAATAGTAGTGTACCCGAACATGCTGCAAATAGATTCCATGATTTCGTGTGACTTCAACTCATATTCATTGTCTCGAACGCTTGTACTATTTAGGAATAAGTCAATTTCAATATAGTTTCTGTATTGGCTCAATAGTTCAAACAATTCGTTCTCGGTAAGCAATGCTTCGTCTTTTAGAGAATACAGCGGACTAACATCTATATCATTCTCACCAATAGAGTCCATAACCTTCTTACTTTTTACTCCTTCTACTGTGATGTAGCAAACTTCGCTATCATCTTCGTATTTGCTATGATGTGTTTCGATATCGAGTGCGCTTACCTCGAACAACTCTATCTCTCCATCGATAACTACAATGTCGCCCACCTTATATTTCCTTTTTCTCATCATAAGGTTATACCTGCCTTGTTCACAGAGTTTTTTAACAATTATGTAATTTATTAGCAGATAGAAAATCCATTGCGTAAACACAATTATACCTGTTAAACCATTACAAAGTCTAGAGGTAAAATGTTCCTGCTGTTGTCTACATAATCATTATATACCGAACACGTGTTCTATTTCAAGTCTTTTGTTCGCATTTTGTTCGCATTTTTAAATGGTTTTATTTTACATTCCGTTAACATAACACTGTTAATGCATATCCGTTTGTAAAATAATATTAAAACATACTATCTTTAACGCTAAGGTATACCATAAGGTTCCAATATATTGTCAGAATTTAAAAGTTTTTTCTTACCATGTTGATCACTAGATTATCCAAATGCTCTTTTAGCTTCTCATCTGTATCTGTTGACATATAATCGTTTTTAATTTTCGATTCTAAATCACTATACTTTGCTTCTGTTATAGCGATTAGATCATCCATTTCGCACTCACCATACTTTATAGCCAACATATCTTTAGCTTCATTATCACTGTATCTTAAGGCTGCTTCAAAATCAGTAAACCCAGTTTCATGATATCTAGCTATGAAATCTAAGTTTCTGTATGCATGCATTCCCTGCTTTGTATCAAAGCCATACTTTTCAACAAGATGTTGTGTTCCCTCAGTGCCCTTTGCTAGATTTGAGATTTTAGCCTTATACTGTCCAATGCATGAATTATACAAGTGTGGCAAATTCATTTTAGCAATACTTTCACGAAGATTAATTAACTCTGCCACTTCTTTACTTACGAACGTGAATTTCAAATCAACTGAGAATAATGCTTCGGTATATGATAGGTTAGCTTTCCATAATAGATATATAAGCTTCCGAATATCATGACGATCATTGTCTTCAGTAGGAGTGACAGTTTGCTCATGAAACATCTTCCCATGGTACAGGTCTTCAAATGTAGGTAGATGAAACACTTTGTAGTCCTTATCAGAGCTTTCATCGTTCAGGTTGTAATTCCATGAACCAACCAATGCCTTTAATACTGTTCTTCTTTCCATTAATACCAACCCTTCCGTTCATGCAGTGCAATAACATGGTCATAAGGATTGTTTTCATCTGCTTCACAATATACTGCTGATAAAAGCTTCCAGTAGACTGTATCTACTTCTGGCATGTAAGTATCTACTTCAAACTCAGCGATTACATTCGTAACATAGATTCTTTCAGCTATCGGCAGGAACAGATTGTATATCTCTGCTCCACCGATAATAAATACCTCTTCATCTTTCGCATGAGTTTCAATCTCACACAGTAAATCTTCGAATGAATTGTACACATAAGTATTCTCAGGTTCTTGATCTTTTAAATAGTCTTCATCTCTAGTCAAAATAATATTGGTACGTCCTGCAAGCGGCTTACCAATACTCTCATATGTCTTCCTACCCATAACAACAACCTTGCCCATTGTAACTTCTCTAAAATGCTTCATATCATTAGGCAGCTTCCATAGCAATTTATTGTCTTTGCCGATTCCTCCATTAAGATCACACGCCACAATCAAACTGATCATATAGCCACCTCGAATTTCAGACTTGGATGATAGTTATAGTTCAGCAGCTGGAAGTCATCAATAGTAAAGTCGTCAAAGTTTTTGATGTCTGGATTAAGGATGAGTTGTGGTGCATCGAAGCCTTGTAGATTAACTTGCTCCTCGATCTGATCAATATGTCTATCGTAAATATGGCAATCTCCAACATTGAATGTTAATGTGCCAACTTCATACCCTGTCACCTGTGCAAGCATCCGAAGCAGCACATAATACTGGAATACATTAAATGGTTGACCCAGCGCTACATCATTTGATCTAATGCCAACAATAACGTGCAATTTACCTTCACTTACAATCCACTGACTATTCCAGACACATGGAGGAAGACTCATGTCCCATAAATCATCAATATTCCACAGTGAGATAACATGTCGCCGTGACGATGGATCATTAATTAGGCCATGGATCAATCTGTGTACTTGGTTAGTGGTTTCTGCAATGAAATGACCACTAATCTTATTCCGTCTCCAAACCCCTGTCTTAATCCGTTTCCCTAACTGGTATCCGTAAGCTCTACCGATTGTATTGTCATCGCGTGTCCACTCGTCCCAAATCTTAACTTTGTTCTGCTTCAGGTAAGTTACATCGCTTGTACGGTGAACGTAGAACCATAACAGTTCATGGATTGCCGATTTCCAAGCCACCCGTTTAGTAGTTAGGATTGGAACTTCTCTTCCATCTAACCTCAATTGATATGGGAAAATACTCGTTGTATAAGCTGGTGATCCGTCTGCCCATACAGTACGAACTTTTTCACCATGGTTTGATATTCCTGAAATCAATATACTTTTCACCTGTTCTTTGTATAGTAAATCGTAATGACTCAATATATTCACCTCTTCTGTACTTTTCAAATTTTAAACATTCATCTATCATGCAGCAGATTTCATGGATATTAGGTCTTCCTATATCAAAAAAAACTACTGTCGTTTTTACATTTACACACATGCACATCATTCCTTTAATCTAAAATAGAGTCTTCCATCCATTTTCTTTGACTCACACCATGAACTCTCAAAGTCTTTCAAAGCCTTTACAAGACTGCCTTTTGGAGAAGCATAATGAGTATCACAGTATTCAAGAATATCTCCTACAGTCACCCATCCATCAATGTTATAAATCTTTTGCATCTTTCCATTTTTGAGATTGTGCATTGGTCTTCCTTTTTTTATCTTGACGAAAAACTCCTTAATTTTGATGATAGTAATTCTATATGGTGTTATGTATCCACCCTTCGAAGTTCCACCTTCAGGAGCGTGTGTATCATGGTACTCAGTGAGCGATTCTTTCAGTTCCTTATTTACTCTTCTGTTCATCTTTGGCTTCAACACAATAGATACTTCAGACTTTCTAGGTGTTATATCCACCTCTAGCAAACCTATTCCGTAACTCTTAAGTATCTTTATAGCGAACTCTCTTTTCTTCTTCGACTTCGGTACAGCTACGTAAATGTAATTAGCATAGGGAATCCATTTTACTGCCTGTTCTATAACTTCTATTGATAAAGATACCTTTAGCTCCACTACCGTTGTCACTGGCTCCAGAACGCCAAATACATCTGCTCTACGATTAGAAGAACAAGGAGAGACTTCCGAATACACCTTGTATCCAAAAGTCTCTAAGAAAGATTTCACAGGCTTATATAATTCTGTTTCCTTCATTAAACGATGCGTAGATGTTTCTTATCTTCAATAAGAGTTGCACCAGCAATTTGAACATTGTTTTTCAAAGCTTTTTTAATGTCATCTTTAAGAATCTTAGATGGTTGCGGCTCTTTGTATTGTTCTGGAATAAGCTCTTCATTAGTGATCATCACGCTAGGCACTGATTTTTGAATACGAATCTTAAAGACTCCTGCATTCACGTTATCAATTTTCGAATTCGTCAACATATCGAACATGTAAGTCTTCAAGCCCTCTATTTTGTTCTCCATGTACTTTCTACGAGTCTTCAGGCGCTTCTCTTCTGTCTTGAAAGTGTTTACGTCACCCTCAAGATTCTTAATGAATTTAACGATGTTTTCACACTTAACAGCAATAGAATCTTCCAAGCTTTCTAATGTGTCAATAAACAGCTGAAGATCATCTTCTTCAAGGTCAACGTTGTCTAATGCATCGTCAACCATCTCCATCATTTTTCTATATTGTTCTGACAATTCATAAAGTTTAGGCATTAGCTTTCTCTCCAATCATTTTAAGCAGATATTCACCCAAAGCTTTAGCTTGTTCAGGATATAAAGCAATGATTGATTCAGGGCTTACATTCCCGTTAATATTCACATCTTTCAATGAGATGAAAATTGGTCTTTCAACATTTAGGTCGTCATAGTCACAATTTAAAAAAGTAAGAGCTGTTCCATCCTCCCACACTTCACTTAAAGTAACACCATGTTTTGAATTCATTATTTATTCCCCTTTTCCTCAACCAGAAAGCATCCATGCTCATCACAGAGTAACAAGTCACCTCTCTCTAAATTGAACTGCATTTTATGTTTGTTATATTCTAACTTTGATTTTTTTACGTAATTAACAAGTAGCTCTTTGCTAGGATTAAGTATTACTTGTTTGTCATCGCACACTACCCAACCTCTCGGATTACTCTTCCGCTCAGGCTTAACTTCTGTAAACCATTCACCTCTCACAAGTACAACATCTGCATGAGAACATTGTTTGTATGTGTGAGAAGTCCAGTTCTGTTTGAATATATTCCAATGGATAGAATTCTTCATTTTTAATTCTGAAGCAATTGTTTCAGTTGTTCAGTACTGAGAACTCCATTGGCAGACTTAACAATCTTGCCATTTTGAACATTGAATGTTGCTGGAATGCTCATTACACCGTACTCACCAGCAATTTCAGGCATGTCATCCACGTCTACTTTTACAATCAAAACATCATTATCTTCTTGAGACAGTTGTTCAAGATTTTTGTCGATCACTTTACATGGAGCACACCAAGATGCTCCCATTTTAACTAACACCTGTTCATTATTTTTAACAATCTCGTTGAATCGAATTGTATTGTCTACTGTCATAATCATTATTCGTAATCTCCTCTCATAGCTTCTTGCGTTTCTTCATCTGTAACACAGCTGCCGCAAATATATTCACCATTAATGTACCAAGTCTCTTCGTAAGCTGACTCATTTTCACAACGCACACATTCATGACGTACATAGTGCAATGGATTGTAACCACTCCAAGTATCACCTAAGATATCGGTAACCTCCGCAACTGCTTCAGTAGGGATTTCTAGCTTTGTAAAATTACTCTCTTCAGGGTAACCATACACTTCACTGTGTTTGCCTAGAATTTCACCAAAGTAAACATACTTTCCAATCAAGTCTTCGATCTCTTTTTCTGTAGCAACGAATAGTCCATTTACTGTTCCTGCACGACCAACATACCAGTTGAATTTCCATAAATATTTATTCATTTTATATCACTCCTGTTAACTATTTAAAAATGACCAAAATCCTTTTTTATTCTTATTATTTTCTTCACTCTTTTTTGTGGATTTATCCATATCATTTTCGTACTCTTTTAGCGCTTCTTCATATTTCCTGTTCATCTCAGCTTTTGACTCCTCATCTTCTGGCAACACTTCAACTACATGGTCAGTGATGTATAAGTAGCCACCTTCAAGAATTCGATGTACTTCCTCTACAGTAGTACTAATATTTAATGCTTCAATATAAAATGTGTCATCCACATCTAAAAAGTGCTTATCCAAAAATGTTTCATGATAGACTTTATAACCTACGACATATTCTTCAATTGGTACAAGTATTGGCTTATAATTATTATTTAGATCATATTTTATCTTGGATTCTCTTTGTATTACTTCACCCTTGAATATAGCATTTTTATACATTTATCTGTTCACCTCATGTTAGTAGTTATACAACCCTAGCGATTTTCATTAACACCAATGTAGTAGCGTCTTCCACGCTAATGTTTGTTGCGACCTGTTCCCAGTTGTACTTAGTTTGACCATAGTAAAGATCGCGTAAATCTTCTTCTAAAGCACTTTCTCCATGACCGAATGTAACAGTTGTCTTCTCTTCTTTCGTCCATTCTCTATCTTTCCAATATGTGTAGTCTGACTTATCGTGAAGATAATCGAAAACATCTTTATGAGTTTCCGCAATAAGATACTCTACAATTCCAGACTGACTCCCTCTAGGAGCATAATGCGTCATTATCACTTTAAACAATTTCATAATATGCACTATCAAAAGTCTTGTATTCAAATTTGATATTGTTCAGATTACAAAACTCTCTCAATTTACGTGCCTGATCATCAGTTAACTTGAAGCTATAAACACATGGATACTCAGGCTTTTGGAATGGTTTTGGGATTTCTCTGTAAGTAACCTCATCAATATACTCAACCCAATAAAGCTTATCTCCATAGTCTTGCTTTGCACTTACAATATAACCTGTTATGTTGACCTCAAAGTATCTTTCTTCAATCTTGCAGATTAACGATGTTTCTTCTTCATAGTATCCTTGTCCACAATCTAAATAGTCACTGCCACAATTCTCAAAATAATGAATTATTTCACCTTCATCTGTAAGGTAGTTCTCATCCTCAATAACACCATACTGATCTATTAAATATTGTTCCAATCTAACACCTCCTATTGTCGCGGCTTAACTTTAGCCCAATCATCATATGAAAAGGAAAACCGCCACAAGTTGAAGTCCCATCCAAGAGGAGTTTTCCTATATTCGATCATCTTAAAGTCGCCTTTTTCCCATCCACTTCCGAAAACAAACGAGAAATCTTTGGGTTTGTATTTATCAGTAAACGGAATTCTCATGATAACACTCCCTGCTTTGATTCGTAGTCATCTATTCTGTTCTGAGCTTTCTCTATGATCCAATCATCAACAGGAATGTCGTATCCAGTAGCAGGATCGTAATTAACAAAGTAGTCTTGATATATACAGTTCTCAGAAATCTCAGGATTCTCTCTATGAAGCTGCAACAAGTATTTAGCTCTAGCATCAAACAGATTGTCAGGGACAAGATTCTTGTTTAGTTTGTAATACAGATACGAATGCACTAAAAATGATTCTCTCAAGGAGTTTATAAGTCTTTCAGTATCATCTTCTGTCTTCAACTTCACATTCGCCTTTGTAGTCATTAGTCAAACAATCCGTAGCCAAAATGATGATTTAAGTTGGCATTCCAGAATCCATTCAAGTACTCTGCTTCCTCTTCTTTGAATGTGTAATCGAACTTGAGCCATGGATCATTTACTGACAGGCTGATAAACCACATAATCAATTCAGCCAACTTTTGAGACTCCATGTATCCTTCATCTTCAAGTAATCGTTCTGGACAATTGAATTCTCTAAGAGTTTTAATAGCGAAATCACTTAAAGAGTATTGCTGATACTCAGTACAAATAAGTCGTTCACTATTATATCCATCGGTCAACCCACCAGTAAAATCCTCACCATTGTTAAACTGTAGTCCAGTTAGTTTGCAGCTTGCTTTGTATGCATCTTGTAAGACACTAACAGGCATATTTGATTCAACTCTAAATGTCTTATATCTACCATGTCCGTCATTTGACCAGTCACCGATTGGAATTTTAATAATGTTTGGCCCCATTGGTTTGATTGATCTCATTGAGTCACCTCTTCAAAGAAATAAACTGTGTTTTTTGTTACAACGACAAGCTCATTTCCCTCATGTTCAGTTGATTCTACAGTTGAAGTGCTAATGTTAAACTTGTTGTCAGCTGCAAAGAAATATGCACTTCGTCCAATCTCAACACCATGAGGAATCGAAAATGTTAAACCATCTAATTCATCATATCCAAAGTTCTGTGTAGGGATTGCAACCTTTGTTGTTTCACGATCTTTTTCAGTTGTTTTGATTAGTTTGTATTTATTAATCATTTTATTATATGTCTCCTTTAGTTTTGATCAGACAGTTCAAATTCAAATGGTACATACTTGCGAAGTTCATCTAGTGTGAGTGTTTGTAATTCTCTAATATTAAAGATGTCTCTATCAAAAGTATCTTTATAATGCGTTCTAAGAATACCCTCATTAATTAGTTCTGCTGGAACAATTACCTTGTGTGTTTTGTAATTTGAATTTGAAGCAATAGCTCCACTAGCCCATCCCATTAAATACCCTTTACTTCCTCTTGGTTTAACCACAACGTTCACACCAATATGTTCTTTATGGTCTTCACTATTGTTTTGCCACAAGACCATATCTCCAACTTTGAATTCTGTTCCTTCAATCTCTTCACCTATAATTCCATAGTGTTCTCCATTTGTAACTTTATATATCTGTTTTTTCTCAATTTGTTTATCTGCTACCAGTTCAAATTCAAATGGAACATAGTCCCTAACCTCATCTAGTGTTAGTTCTTTGATCTCTTGAATTCTAAAAGAACCTTTGTGTACCTGATTTAAAATTACTTCTGTAAGTTCACTTGCTGGAACAACAACTTGAAGAATTTCATACTCTTTTTGATTATTGATATCAACTGCTGCCCACCCCATTAATGCTCCATTATTGTTTTTGCTATATGGTGGTTTGATAACAAGTGCAACTTCTGTTGTACTCCTACTCTTTACTAACACAATATCACCAATTTTGTAGTCAAGACCTTCCACACTATCTCCAATTACCCCATAGTTGTTACTTTCAGAAACACCCTGTTCTTGTGAATAATATATCTTTCTGACTAATACTTTTTTCATGTGTCTTATCTCCAGTCGATGTTTTATGAACTTAAAAATTTTACTTATATGAAATCGTAGTTTTATTTAACGTCTGTAAGTAGTTTTCATAGAACAATATAGCTAAAAGATGTGATCAGGTCTTTCTCTCTAATTACTTCAGTAATTTCGATTGTGTGGACATCTTGACCGTCAATTGCTAAATCCAGCGGTTTTCCAATGTATTTTTCAAGCAGCTCTTTTTCAGCTTCATAACTACCTTTTTGAAGAATTATAGTATGTTCTTTCTTCACAAGATGAATATCTTCAAGAGTGTTCTTGACATTTGGGTACGTTTGTTCTCCGACAAGAAACCCTAACGGATCAATTGAAGTCCAGTTAATTACAACTCCCCACTCATTTACATCCAGTACTTTACCAGTATGTATGGATTCTTCATAAGGAATTTTGACTTCTATATCTTGACCAATATATTTGTCTGACACTTCTTTCGACACTATATTAAACGCTTCTCGTTTCATACCTCACCTACGCTCTCTTAATGTAAAATCTATCTGAACGTTTAACTAAACCCTTTTCAACAGCTTTAATGATATCAGCAGCGAACAATAATTTGTATTCCTCAATTTCTATACTAGCCAATTCGTTCTCCATGATATTTTCTTCATATGGGATTAAATCTTCTAATTTAAAATGATCACCAACAATTGACCCATCTTCAACATTTGAGACAATTACGTATCCATTTCGACTTCCTTTAAAATACAAATAATTCTGACCACTTAATTGTGCTGCATTCCACACAACTGATTTATCTAGTACAATTCCTACTGACTTACTGATCGGAACAACCTTTTGATTATATGAGAAGTTCATTCTAACTCTCCTTTTTAGAGATAACGGATAAATCTTTCGCATTAACCCATATCTCACTCGTTTTAGTAAACTCTTTCTTCTTACCTTGCACCTTCGAAATAACTTCAATCAGACAAATAATGTCCTCATGATCTTCACCCAAATCAAACGTTTTAAGAATCCCTGACTTACCAGCATACTCATCAATGTGATGACTGGAATGTTTGATCTTGTCATTGAGTGTTACTTCCCTCATGATCAATCTTTCCAACTTTAATTCCATTTCATCTTTAGTAAGTGCAGCCAATTAAACCGACACCATTTCATATGCTATAGTGCTTTTATCTGCTTCTAGAATACTATGAATACCAATAAATTTATCGTCAAGATAAAGTTCGAATTTTTCACCAACGTAAGGAACTACTACTTCAAATCTCGGAAGGTTTCCAAATTCTCTTTCATGAACTTCATTATTGGGTAACTCGATCCGAACAACCGTTTTGCCTTTAAGTGAGTTTGTGATTTGAAAAATTCGAAACACACCATCTAACTTTTCTTCCATCACCTTTACTGGTGTTTTTACAATCTTCTTTTGTCTTGCCATACACATCTGCCTTTCTTATCTAACTTCTGATAAGTTTGGGTAATAACCAGATTGGCTATTACCCACATAAATATTGTTATTTCTTCCCTGTAGTTCCGTGACCACCGCGATTTTTGCCAGTTAGTTTATCGACTGTGACAAGATTCACTGGTTCCATTTTCTTCATGATGCGGAACTGACAAATGCGATCACCTTTTTCAATTTTCCCATCACGCAATGCATAAATTGGATAGAACCACTGATCATCATCACCCTTGAATGATTCATCGATTGCCGCTACAGAATTGGTTTGAATCACCCCAAAGTTTTTGAATGTGCTACTTCGAGGTGCTACATGCGCTTCATGATCAAACGGCAAAGACATTGCAACTCCTAGCGGAAGCTTAATAAAATCTCCAGCTTTGTATTCCACATCAATCGCTGACCTGAGATCGATCCAGTCACCTTTCTCAATCTTCTTGATCTGCTCCATGTCTTTGTCAAAGTACTTAATAAGAATCGTTAATTTCTTCTTATTTTCATTTTCTTTTACACCTGTAAGAAGTTTATCGATTTCTGTGAAACTAAACGTTTTTTGTCCTAGATTTCCGCTATCTGCAAAATAAGAAACCTCTGCTTGCAGATTGGGAACATCCAGACTTTGTACAATACCCTTACGCTTCAACTCTTTAATCCATACTTTTTCCTTTACCTTATAATACCGTTTTGCCAATTCATTTCCCCCTATTCATTCTTAACGATGTTTTCAAGCATGTCTAATACAGCTTTTTTATCACCGTATTTATCGCCAGACAATCCACCATAATCATTACTATCTTGCAAATCTAAAATGTCACCATGAGAAAGTCCATAAAACTCATTCATTCTTTTAATTTCATACTCAAAGAAATTAATACCTTTTTGATTATAATAAGGATTTTCTGTGAGTTTGCACAGCAAATCTTGATCCATCTCTTTTGCCAAATGTCCAATAATGCAATAACATTCATTGTCTTGGTATCTGAACCTTGCTAAATGAGAAGCAGCTACAACTTCTGAGATTACTTTATTCAAATTATTTGTCTGAGTTTCGGTCAATTTCACAATGACACTTCCTTTTGAATGATCTATCAATATGTGATTATAATATCATTTTACTTTACACCTGTCAATTCAGCCATGTGAAAGTGAAATGCTCATCAGTCAGTTCAACTACATTTAATGCTTTAACATAGCCGTTACCTTTTACGCTGAAGAAGTCGTGATTCTTGGTGTCTGTTTTCAATCCATTAATGACGATTGGGTTAATTTCCTCTTCAGGATAGAATTGCTCTAATCCAAGATTCATCAATGCTTTATTAGCATTGTATCTTACAAAGCGCTTCACATCTTCTTCCAAACCGATTGATGTATACAACTCATCAGTGTACAAAGCTTCATTAGAGTATAGAGTATTTAATAGCTCGTAAACCTCTTTACCTACTTCATCCTTTTCTTTATCTGTAAGTTGATCGTAAATCTCTTGTGCAAGTATGCCGACAAATACACCATGAATTGATTCATCACGGATAATCAAGTTGATGATTTCACCACTTGCTGTCATCTTACCTTGTCCAGCCAGATATAACGGGTAATAGAAACCAGAATAGAACAAGAAGCTTTCAAGGAATACCGAAGCAGCCATAGCCATATATAAACTCTTATTATCATTGATGTTCTCATAATACTTGCTGATAGTGTTTGCTTTGAATTGCAAATACTTGTTCTCTTCTACCCAGTCAAAAATCTCATCAATCTCTTTTGTGGATGCAAGTGTCGTGAAAATCGAACTATACGATTTGGCATGAATGTTTTCCATCATACCCATAAACGATAGAACTGACTTCTTCTGTAGATCAGTGACGTATTCACCGATCTTAGGCATGCCTATTGTGCCTTGTACAGTATCAAGCAGCGTCAAACCACCCAATACTCGCTTGTACACTTCTTGCTCCACCTTGCTCAATTCTCCCCATGATCCCTTATCACTTGATAATGGAATCTCTGTATCTAACCAAAATTGTTGTACGTTCTGATTCCAGAACATTAATACATATTCATCATTTGTTTTATTCCAATTTACTGCCTTATGTGTAATCATTATATATCCTCCTATAATTAAGAGTGGGATGATATTTATCATCCCACCAGTTTTGTTTATTTTGTTTCTGAAGCATCTTCAATAATGCTGGATACTAAAATAATGTAGAGTATCAGCATGATCGTTAAAAAGATTAGAGTCATATTAGACTGCACAACTTGTGCATTCTTCCACACTCAGGTTTTTAGTTCGAGTGTAGTATAGACTCTTAAGTCCTAGCATCTCAGCATAGATATAGTATCGTGCAAGCTCTGCTGTACTTGTATTGCTATCTACATAAAGAATTGTGCTAATGCCTTGATCAATATGCTTCTGAATACCAGCAATCATTTCGAGTATCTTGAATTGATTCATGTTGTATGCGGACTTGTAGAAGAACAGGTTGTCTACTGCAAGGAATGGCATAGGATAGTACGTGGTAGAATTTGCGTAGGTTCTAATTTCAATTTGATCTACAATCGGCATAACACTTGAAGTGGCATTTTGAATGTAGCTAATGGACTGTGTTGGTGCAATTGCTAAACGATATGCATTATACAAACCATATTGTTGTACTAACGCTGCAAGCTCTGCCCAGTCTTCAGGACTTGGAACATGGATACCTTCGTAGAGCGCTTTTACTTTCTCGGACTTAGGTCTGAAATCTTCATTCACATACATTTCGAAATATGTACCTTTTGCATATTCGGATTTCTCAAAATCTTTAAATGTCTTTTTACGATCTCTAGCTATCATCATAGACTTCTCAAGTGAATAGAAGTTCATCATCATTGCAAACACTTCCGCAAACTCTCTTGCATCTGCACTCTCATAAGGAATCTTATTCTTAGTCAGATAACCATGTAGGTTCATCTTACCTAAACCAATGGCATGCAGTTCATCATTTGCTTTCTTGACTGTTGGTGCATTTTGGATATTTGTCATATCTGATACAGCTGTTAAAGCTTCTACCCCAACATGTATTGTTTCTCTGAACTTCTTAGTTTCCATAACATTAACGATATTTACTGATCCAAGATTACAGTTAATGTCTCTGTTGATTTCATCAGGAACACCATAGTCATTAATAATGGATTCTTCTGCTAGTTGGAAAATCTCAGTGCAGAGATTGGATTGCTTAACACTACCAATATCTTTTAAGGCATGATATTTATTCGCGTTACTTTTGAACATCATATAAGGATAACCTGACTCCATTTGAGTCTTAGCAATTTCAGTGAGTAGATCACGTGCATTCAAGAGTCTCTTCTGAACTCTTTTGTTTTTCACTAGCTTGTCATACATCACATCAATGTCCATATCATCCAGTTGAACACCAAATTCTTTCTCAACTGTGTGTGGAGCGAATACATAAAACTCTTTGTTATCTTTTGCTAGTTCAAAGAACTTGTGAGGTACAATTAGGCCAATGGATAATGATTGAATACGTGACTTCTCATCAGCGTTAATCTTTTTGGTTTGTAAGAATTCGATAACGTCCCAGTGGAAAATGTTAAGATAAACTGCACCAGCACCTTTACGTTGTCCCATCTGATCCGCATAACTGAAAGCGTCTTCAAGAAGTTTCATGACAGGAAGCACACCTTTTGCTGCACCCATTACGTCCTTAATTGATTCCCCTCTTGATCTCAACTTGGATAGATTAAGTGCCACTCCACCGCCGATTTTAGACAGCTGCATAGATGTTCCAATGTTAAATTCAATTGAATTTAGACTATCTCCAACTTCCAATAGGAAACAAGAAACCATCTCACCACGTCTACTCTTACCCGCATTCAGGAATGTAGGTGTTGCTGGTTGATACCGTTGTTCTACGATTGCTTTAACATATTGTTTAGCACTTTTAATGCTTCCACGTCCCAAGAATAAGGCAGTGATTGAACATCTGTCCTCATACATCTCAAGATACTTCTTCTTATCATTAGTTTTGAGCGCATAGTCTTTGTAGAATTTTGATACAGCCATATATGACTGGAATTTAAATTCGTAAGAGTAAGCGATTTCAAAAACCTCTGCAACTTGCTTCTCCGTGTATTCGCTAAACACATCATAATAAAAATCATTCTTTATCAACCATTTCACTTTTGCTAAACTATTCTCAAACCCTACGCTTTTCTTCTTAACCTCTCTCATGAATTCTTTAACTGCTAGTAAATCTTTTTCAAGCTGATAGAATCCATCCTTTCTTGTCATAACCTCATTATTTAATTCAATATACTTCATTTCCTAACTCACTCACTCTCTGTACAAATTTTTGTATATCTTGCTGTAAACCTGATAATTCAAATTTCGATAGGATTGGAACACCGTATTTTTCAGATATGATATCAGCACTTTTGGCATAATTATCTCCCCAGTTCATGTTTCCAGAAGCTGATACAGCTACTAGATTATTTTTGTTTTTTTCGTTCTCTAAGAACGTTTTTGTTGTTTTTGGTACGAGTCCAAAACCAGTTGTATATGTAACCAGCACGAACTCTTCTTCCATAATCAAATCCTTGTCTAGCTTTATGACATTCATCGTTTCTGGTAATCGACTAACAAAACGTTTTACATTTCCAGTGAACGAATCGTACACAATTTTCACTACACATCACTTCATCTTTCTGTTTTTTTAGATAGAAAAAAGGAAGGATGACATGTAAGGTGTCACCCTTCCTTCGATTAATTTCATTATATCATATACCTGTTGTATATGTCAAAATGAGTATATCCCTTTGTTTTACTTGGCAGCTGGCTCACTAAACATTTCAGCTGGCAAATTAAGAATCGCGTTTGCACCACCCATTACACGTGGAAGATTAGGGTTTTTCGCAAACTCAGATGCAACTTCTAATTTTTTCAATTCGATCAATTTGTCAGTTACAGATTGTTGAAGCTTGTTATTTGCTGTTGCTTTACCTTGCGCTTCAATTACAGCTGCATCAGCTTTACCTTGTTGCTCTACACGAAGCGTTTCAGCTACAATTTTTGCCTTTTCCAGTTCAATCTTTTGTTGTTCCAGCTTTTGTTGAGCGTCAACCTTTGCTTGGATAGCAGCAGCCGTTTGTTCATCAGGTTTAGGTGCAGTGAACGTAACAGACTCAATTACAAAACCAGTTTCATCAACCATCTCAGTAAAACCTTTTTGGATCGATAATGAGATTTCTTGGCTCTTTTCACCCATAACATCAAGCACAGAATACTTAGTTGTTACGTTTTTTGTAGCTTCTGTCAGCCGTTGACGCAAAAACCCTTGTTCAATAGTCTCAGCGGATTGACCACGGAATTTGTTGAAGATTTTAGGAAGATGTTCACTGTCGATATGATAGTTATAAGACAATGTAGTTGTGATAGGTTTACCATCAGAAGTACCTACTGTCACGTCTACTAATTCAACTGTATTTGTAGCGATTGGGTATTCAGTTACACGTTGCATAGGATTGATTAGATGCCAACCTTGACCCAGCGGTTTATCTTCCAGACCTCCGCTACGATTATATACAACTCCTGCATGACCAGCTCCGATAGTTGTAATACTCATCCATCCAAGAATGATACCTACTAACAGAAGAAATGCAACTACCCCTGCACCGATTTTTACTGAAATGTTATCCCACATTGTTAATATCTCCTTTTTCTTCTTTTGTTTTATTATTTGTAAATGGACTACTTAGTTTGATTACTTTCTTTCCTATCCACCCAAATGCTCTTGAAAGACTGAACCAGATAATTGCCGCAAATAGAATTACTAATATGATACCAACGAAAAGTGTAGCCATTATTATTCCATCTCCGATTGTTCTTGGTTTAGAATTTCTTGCTTCTCTTCCTCAACTTCTCTCATCATTCTACGTCCTTCTAGTTCATCTACTAGATCATATGCATAGTTAAGGATTACATCTTCGTTTACACTCGCTGTTCCTACCAGATCGTAACCCAGCAAGTCCATTGTTGTTACCCAAGCAGTCGTATTCATGTCAACTTCTGTTACTGTTCCATCAGCAAAGGTAATAGTGATAGATGAAACTTGTAGTTTGTTTTCGATTCCCATATCTAACCCTCCTTACGTTATGACGTACTCTTCTACGATTATTTGATTTGTTATTGTTGTTTCTTTCCTCCAGTTAGTCCAGCTATTCACCTTCAGCTGCCCAACAACACTGAGAGTATCTAATGCTCCGATTTCTTCACCCCATGATTCATTGACTTTGAACTTGATCATATCAATGCCATCACCTTTGATCTTTACTGTATCTCTGTTTTTACCAAGTACTTTAGGATCATCTTCAACAAAGATGTCACTCACAAGAATGCATGCTGGAGGGAATCCAGTACCTGTTAGATAGTCAAACTTCTCAATGTTATAAATCATTTGAGTAGTAATCTCAGCAACGTTCATTTCTAAGTCATAATAAATTACTGGCTCAAAATCGTGATCGGCAAGAGTATCGTTGATTAACGCTTTAAACTTGGTGAAATTTCTTGCACTCATGCCAATACCACCAGCATAGGGATGTCCTAATGCATATCTGAGATACTTTTTGATGGATTTTAAATTCAGGAATCCTTTAAGATCGAAATCTCCATATGATCTAAAACTCCCTGCCAATGATCCTTCATGCTCACGCAACACCATTGCCGGACGTTTATACTCTGTAGACATCTTATTTGCAATGAGTCCATTGAAACCCTTACTTGCGTTCTCATCAATTGCAATAAGGATTTTGTCATTCAGATCAATCTTGGTTGAGTATTTTTCAAACAATTCTTTCTCTCTTACCTTACGTTGATCGTTCAAGGCTTTCATTTCCTGAACGATAGCAAGTGCTGTTTTGAAGTCATCACACAACAACAAGTCAATCGCCAATTCAATCTTGTCTAAACGTGCAACACCATTGATCAGTGGACTTATCGTGAAACCAATGGTTTGTGAATTGATTTCATCTTCCTTGATACTATTTGATTCAAGTATGGCCTTTAGTCCAACATTCCTAATATTCTGCATGCCTTGGATAATTAATCTTCTGTTCTCCATCACATTCACAGGCATCATATCCGCATACATACCACAGGCTACAAGGTCAATATAATCATCAACTTCTCCTGTTCCCAGTGTGTCGTCCAGTACTTGAATTACTTTATAAACAACACCAGCTCCGCTTATATCCTTATTGGGATATGTATCATCCAACTTAGGGTTGATAATCAATGCATATTCGTTGTCATTCTCGTAATCGTGATGATCTAGAATTACTACATCAATACCTTTATCCTTCAGTTGTTTACAAGCTTCAGTTGAGTTTGTAGATGAGTCCAACACTATTGCTAAATCTGTGTCATCATCAATCATGTGTAATTGATTTTCAACACCATGACCTTCTGATCTTTGGTTGTAGGCAATGTAATAGTTGTCTGTAAACTTTGATAAATATCTGACCATAAAGCTTGTTGAGAAAATTCCGTCACTGTCACAGTCTGCACTTACGCATATCTTCTGATTTCCTTTAATCGCTTCAATGATTCTATTTGAACCTTCTTCAATGTTCTTCATCAGGTAAGGACTATGAAGTACACTTACAGGAGGATTAAGAAATTCTTGTGCGTTTCCGACACCTCTGATTTTTAGAAGCTTAGTAAGTACTCCATCTTTCTTGTTCACTTTGAGCAAAGGCTCTCGATTTTTCCATTTCAACCAATCACATCCGTCCGATTAGTTGAATAGCGAAAATGATAACAACAATCATATTCACAAACATCAACATGACGCTTGAAAAACTCAATTTAAGCTTCTCTGGATCATCAATAAAATCACGAATCTTACGAAGACTTGCAATATAAATTATGATTACAGCAGCTGCATACAAAGTTATCAATACAAACGGTGTACTTGCTGCCAACACTAGCCAGAATATTACTTGGAAGACTACAGCTAGAAACGTAATTGCTATAATTACTCCCTTTTGAACACTGTCGTTTTTCAAAGCATGCAAGTTGACTCTAGCTTGCTGCATTTTGATGTCTCTATCTTTCTCAAAAAATCGCTTAATGCCTTTTGCATATTGCCAAATCATATAGATTGACCAAAGCAATAAAATTACGTTGCCCATCAAACACTTCCTTCCTTAGTCAACTGTGAGATTATTACGTCTGCATATTCATCTATACTGCTATACTTCTTTAATTCCTCAACGAAATTCGTCTGTTTACTAGTGAGAACCACATGTCTAGCATCTGTCGCCATACGAATCTCTTCAGTTATTTGATCTTTTGCAATCTGAATATCATCTTCATATACATTTCCAACACCGCATTCACCCTGTTCTGAAAAGTAAATGTAGCTAATCATCGCACCAGTAATCTCGGATGATTCGTAATGCTCATATCAAAAGTACCTTCAAGATACTCTTGATATGATAGCCAGATATTCATCAAATACTGATTCTCTCTTTTTGCTGGTCTGATCCATTCCCAAAACGAAGCATCTTCCATCTTTGTTTCGAAGTTCTGTAACGTCTTCACTTCATGATCAAACAGGTGCTTTCTCATGATGTTTTTCGCAAAAAAGATAATATCAATTTCTGTGTTCAATCTGATCACTACTTTCTATTTGTTTACTTTACACCTGTACTATTGCAACAAAATTGCTGGTACTTCCAAATCGAACAACCGATGGACAGCAATTGCAGCTCCGATGTACGCTGAGAATGCATCATCTTCATTGCACAGTGCGAATTGTTTACGAAGCACTTTGCCTTTCTTATCCTTCATTGTAGCAATGACAACTTTCCGTTCTTTTAAGATAGTAAGTTCAATTGGATTGTTAGCATCAGGGATGTACTCATAAGTGATTTTTCCGTAACCATCAAACTTAACTGGCAACTGAGGATTAGCAGCAATTTCAGCTACCATTTCGTATGCCAAAAGTTCCAATGAACTATCAGGTGTTTTCTCTTGTTTGGCTTGGATCGTCTGCAAGCTCGGAACCAACATTTTATTGAAGTCTTCTTGACCAAGTGTATTTGAAACGCTTAAGCAATGTTCGCAATCACACTCATCTTCAAGGTCAATGTAATCTTCGTCTTCCCAATAGTCTTCATCATCGTCTACTTCATTAACAGGAGTGCTAGGGTAAGCAATTTCAGCTAAAAATTCTTCCTTGATGTTGTTGGAATCCAACTGTTCAGTCAGCACATCTTCAAGCAAATCGTTAGTTCTATATGTCGCTTCCAGCAATGCTTCCATCAATCCGATCTGTGTTGCTACGATTTCATTATAGTTCATCATTATTCCCCTTTATGTTTCATTTTATTTAATGTCTGTTAAATCTCTATGAATCTAGTCTTACTTGTTCTTTTTGTTTCCACCACGTTCAGCTTTACGCTGCTTCGCATATTTGGTCATAGTGTTACCTGAATATTCAGTTCCTTTAACGATGAACACACCTTCGCCTGTTCCGCTGTTATTGAGATTAATCTTCTCTTTTTTAGCAATTGCCTTAGCTGCATTAACTGCTTCTACACGGGATTCTGGAAGATTGTCGATCAATACGTTGATAGAGCGTTTAACTTTTTCGCCACCTACCACTTCTGTAATTACCTTAGAACCTACTGCATAATACTTTGACATCAACATTTCCTCCAATTCATTTGTTTATAAATTCATTTTATTATACATCTGTTATATTGTCAAATTCGATACTCTTTTCTCGACTTGTACAGTTCTTCAAATACTTTTTTCCCTTTATCGACTGGAGAATCCTTGCCTTTTAAATGATTGAAAACATCATATGTGTAAAACACGGTTCTACCAGTTATCTTACTAAGCTGATCCTGTATTTCTTTTTCAGACTTATCTTTGTCATAGCATACAGTGATTTTGATATCAATCCCAAAGCTTTTGATCAATTTGATCTGAGCTGGTGAGATATCATCCCCTTCTATGCTTGCACAGTTCTTATATCCCATCTGCCAAGACTTCATGACAGACTTATACCCTTCAAACAAGATGATCTCTTTTTGCTCTAAGATATAAGGAAGAGTTTTGTGAAGACCAAACAGCTCTATACTCTTGTTCATCTTTTTGATATAAAGATACTTACGTTCTTCAGCGTCATCAGTAGCCCTACCTTTGACTCCAATAAGTTCACCTGTCATACCTCTAACCAATGTGATCACACGCCTACTAACGTGATCTACGCCCACTTCCCATTCCATTTGAGTGTCATAGGATATTCCTTCTTTAATCCACTCGTAATATGGAATCATGACATAATCGTTTTTCACAGATTCATCAATTGCTTCATTAGGTGTGTCATCGTAAACATGAGATGACTTCCGCTTCTTCTTCAAGGTCTTAAGCCAACCATTATACTCTACTTTTTCCTTCTGGTTCTTCTTGAACTTCTGCAAGACATCTTCATAACCAAGTTCCTCAATAAGCCACATTTTAGCTTCAGGAAGGTTGTCATCAATCTCATCCATTGAAGCACAATTAAACTGAATGTACGAAACGATAGCGTATATGTCACCCTTTACACCTTTGGAACGAATGTTGGAAGTTAGGCTTTCATTGTTCTTAACTTGGACTGATCGCCTATTGTCTCCCTTTGGTAGAGCTGCTACAATCAAGTCTCCTTCTGGACGAACATGATTGCAACCAAGTAACTCAAGAACTTCAATTATTCTGTCACTTTCATAAATCCTTTTTTTGATTTCTTTAAGATCACTCATAGTTCAGCCCTCCAAGACATCAGGCCGCTTAAAATTTTTCTCTACAAGCTTCTCTGTTCCACTTCTTTTTCTTGTTTGGAACTACTTTCATTGTAGGGATTGGCTCTCTGCTTCTAGTCTTACGATACTTTTCAAATTTCAGTTCGTCATCTGGACTTTTCTTCCGTCTTGCCACATTCTCAGCTCCTTATATTGATGCTAATTATATTATCATTTTACTTTACACCTGTCAATTTCAGTAGTTGATTGACCCTGTAGCCCGAACATCGCCCTCGATATTGTCACAATTCACTGATCCAAGTGATTTCACATTACCATAGATATCGTCACAGTTCACTGATCCATTTGCAATAACATCACCAATTACGGTCTCACAATTGACTGACCCCTCTGACGTAACTGGGCCAACATCACCTTTTACAGTAACACCTACACCGTATACGTTTAGCTGAGACAAGTCACCTTCCAATTCAATCCTAAACAATTTATCTTCCTTTTGTGTGACAAGTTTACCATCCACAAAAATACCATCATTATTGACTGTAATGTTGCTGCTACCACTGGTTTCGATCACTTGTCCATTAATCATCATTCTACTCACCTGTATTCCTCCTTAATAGTTACGATCATCCTGAATATAACACCAACCAATTTCATACCAACTATTGTTGTTGAAGTTTGCCTGAAGAACCAGTATTGGTTGTCCACCCTTATTATCTTGACCTCTACGGTTCTTAGGTGTGAATATCAGGTAGTAGAAATTTTGATGCTTATTACCTTTGTCATCAACATAGTATCTAGGCAAAGCAAACTCTTTCTTAACATACCCTCTATCATCTTCTTCTTGTTCAAATGGATTCTTCGAGTCTTCTTTCTTAACATAGCTCCAGCACTTGATCTCATGATCACCATCTTCAAATTCATCATCCCAAACATTTCTGCCCATGAATACTACTGAAGCTTCATTCTTAATCTTCTTCGATTCACCAAATGCATGTTCATTCAGGAATCGTCTTGTTAAGGCTGTATCTACAAGTTGGACATTGACCCACATTCTCAGGTTTAAACCGCCACCATTCGGACGACAGAGTTTGTATAGCTCTTTAAAGTCTTCAGTGAAGATTTCCCATCTCGCTTTATCTCCAGCACCATCAGAAGGTTTACCAGTGTCAATCATAACTGACTTGTACCCTCTGTTTGAATAGTGTCGAATAATCTTTTTAACATTTGACATTATGTAGTCTTCCATAAATACAAACGCTATAAGTTTAGAGTTGATTTCACTTTTGTCTTGTTTTGAGAATTCCTTAATGAAATCAAGAGCGATTGCCATTTTCCGATTTTCTTCTTCGGTAAAGGTTCCTTCATTTAATCTCTGACGCTTCATGTATTCTTTCTTGATACCCAAAGCTGTAGCCACTAACAATTTTCTAAAATCTTTGATACCTTGTTCGTTTGCAATGATAAGTAACTTTTCCTCATTATCAATGCATGACATGATGATCTTATTAAACGTTAAGGATGTTTTACCTGAACCACCAAAACCACCGTAGATGTATAGATTTCCGTAATCCCAACCCGTTGTGATCTTAGTCATTTCTCTACTTCGATAAAAAGGAAGTCCAGTATCAGGGTTGATATTCCACTCTTCAATTTCTTCTTCTAAACCTTCTAGTAAGAAATGCTCATCATATTTAGAATCGCCATCCATACCAATTTTATTTACCTTATCGTTCCAGTAAACAAAAACCTCTTCTTTGGTCATCTTTGTATAGTCGTACTTATCTGTTTTTTCTAAAACTCGCTTGTCGAACAAGTTGAATAGTTCTTTAAGAGTATTGTATTTCTTAACCTCTGTGTAATATGCGTCTACATTGTCTTCTCTACCTTCAACCTCTTCTTGAATTTCTCTGATTGTATCGAAACCGCCGAATTTATCAAATCTACTTTCAAGTCCAAGTTCCTTTACATGTTTCAAGATTGATATATCATCGAATGTCTTTATAGACTTCTTCTCTTTCATATATCTTCCTAAGCCGAAAAAGAATCCCCAAACAGGATTTAGGAATGTAGTTGTGTTAATCTTGTCCTCTGGGAAAAATAGATATTGATCAGGATTATTCCAAAACAAACCTGTCAGATAGGCTTCTGGTATCAAAACCTCTTCACGTAATTTTTTGTACTTATCTGCCTTAACATTAGCTGCTGTGCCTTTTGCCAATAAAACCACCTCAATCTAAAAACTTCGAAAAGTCTTTCGTTTCTTTTTTCTTATATTCCACTTCTGCCGATTGTTCTTCTACAATATGGTTGTCACTCATCTCTGAAGCTAACTGTTGCCTGTACTGTTCTTTCTTTACCTTCTTAGCTACAACGGCTATCTGATCAACAATAATTGCAAAGCAATACTTCAGCTCGTTCATAGAGCCATCAAACGTTCTATTCTTCCTTGCCCATTCGATTTTCTTTACAGAATGCTTATATGTCTCTTCTAACATCTTGAAGCTAACGCCTTTCTTATACTTCTTACCTTTTCCCTTTTGCTGATAATCTCCATTGCGAAGGGTTTGAAGACATGTGCTGAAGAATGCATTAGGTATCACTTCCATTTTGTGAATAGACTTAATAACTTCATATAGACTATCAAGTTCGAGTCGTTCCTTCTCTTGGAAAGCTTTGTGTTTTACTCTATCTTCCCAGCACTTGCCTTTGTGATAATGACGCTTAGTAAACCCATCTTTCTTAGGGATTAGTTCTACCTCCATGTTCTCAGCCACCTCATTAGTTAACTGACAACTGAAACATTTTAATTTCCTAGCCAATACAACAACTCCTTTCGAAAAAAATAAGATGAGCTTTATGCCCATCTTCTTGTTTACTTTACACCTGTGAAGGAACTACGAATTCAGACAACTTGTTTTGAACAGCTTTATTCATTCTGATTTCGTCCTCTGCACGTTCTGCTTGCTTAAGTAGCTCTTTCGCTTGATATGTTGCATCTTCCAATGTCTTATTTAATAATTCATTTGCATTATCAAGCTTTTTATGAGCTTGGCTAAACATGTCTAAAGCTTCTTCTGCATGACCCTTTGCAAATTCAACCTGTTCCCCAATTGTTAACTTGCGTCTAAGAAAAATCTTTTTCATCTTTTTAGATTTGAATAACGTTAGCACTTTATCACCTTTTTCATTTTATTTATCATCTGTACTAAATTATATCAACACTTTTTTAGAGTGTCAAATCAGGTGCGAATCCCTAATTATCTATTAGTGAACAGCTAATTCCAAATCTTTTTTGATTGCCCACTCACGAACAAAGTCCAACTCATGCTTGTGTGGATTACGATTTCTCTCACCTCTAACTTGTCTAATGATTCTTCCCCGCACTTCGATTGTCACAAGCGGTTCATCCACGTTGTCCTGATCTCTGAGGAATAAAATCTTACACTTGTTTCTGATAACATCGTCAACATAACTGGCTACGCAATGACTGAGAGAACCACCTTCTTTGATAAGATCATTAGGTTCTGTAGGTAATACAATCTGGAATTTTGCATCCTTGCTTTTAGGCTTATAACTGAGATCAGTGCTACCTTCAAGCGCAATCTTAAACTCTTTGGCTTTCAATTCACTTTTTCTCATCTGGTAATTAACCATTGCAATATCATGTTCTTTCTTCAATGAAGAAGGGAATTTCTCATGTTCCCATTCTAACGCTTTGGACATCCTTACATAGTCTCTTAAGAGTGTAACTGCTTCTCTTGGAGATATAATACCTTGTTGCAGCTTAACTTCTCGCACCAAATAAAGAACAAGTTTTTTAACATCTTTATATCCGTATAATTCATACAACTGTATAAAGTCTTCCCAAATGTTCATGAAGACATCGAACGAACTTTCTTCTAAAACAATATCTAAAACAGTCTTCATGTTGTTGCCATCAATCTTCTTGCAAGCTCTTCTTAGTTCCGCTAATGTGTAATTATTGATATACTCTAAATCTAATATATAAGGCATTAGATATCTCGGAACCCCTAGAATTTCATGCGGCTTTGTCTCTTTTGCAAATAAGTAGTCTCTATCTTGCCAGATCAATCCAAGACTTTTGAAACCTATTGAATTAAACAATTCTAGCTTTTCGTATTTAAACATTCTCTGTAGTGCTCTAGAAAGTATCTCACTTCTTTCATCATTCATCTTGGCAAGCTTCTTGAAGCAAAAATCGAAAAGTGGTCTGTTCTTTTCTGTACACACGACATCGAAAAAGTTAGGAATACTGAATTCTCCACGACAGAATTTATTCAGCCCTGCTTCTAGTTCTAGACTCTTACCATCTTGGAAAACCTCAATTGACTTATGTCTTAGACTATATTTCAATCCATATTGATCTCCAACTATGAATTTGTATTCATACACTCCTTGATCATTCTTTCTGATCTGTACCTTACCTTCATGCTTGATTACATGAAAGCTGCTATCATCCTTTTCGACACATTCAAAAGCTCCACCAATTGTTAAGGTAATATTCCGACTAGGGTTACTAATCATTTTGAAGTTTCTGTTTTCACACTTATCACATAAATAAGTTCGTTGCCATCTATTCACCTTAATTTCATTTCCGCAATTACAAATTCCTTTTCTATCAAGATATTCGTTTCTACCGATAATGATCCCCATCTTGATTTGTGACACTTCGAACATCCTATTCCTCCTATTTATTGAATGACAAAAGAGAAGGGATTACCCTTCTCTGGTATTGACCATTTCTATTGTTTAAGTTCTCTCAATCGCTTTTTGACAAATAAATCAAATACGTATCCCTGTCTACTTGCACCTCTAACTTTTTGCGCTAGATCATCTGACACCTTTATATTTGCTGCTTCCCAAATCTCATACATATCTAAAACTACATATGACAGTCTTTCTTCGTCTCCCACATATCTGATTGTATCTGGAAGCAACATTGCCATCTCATTTTCTGAAAACTCTTCGGCATGAATTTCTTCATCTAACCTATACATCCAAGCTTTGATTAAATGAACGATCTCATCTTCATCTAGAAAACTTAACAGATACACAGGTGCTTCCATGCTGAGTTGATGAGTTAATTTATACAAGTACATAATTAAGAATATCTCCCCATATCACACCAGCTGAAAGTGCAGTGATTATTGTAGATACAAAAACCAGAATTGCGTGTGGAACGGTGATTTTGGTAAGTAAAAATTTAGCTGCTCCATGCAATGAAAATAAACCAAATACGAAAAACAAGATCGTTGCTGTTAGAATCATTTGTTTATACCTTCTTCAGAAAGGCTCCACTGTTTGTTGTCGATAGTTTTAATTTTTCCTGCTTTAAATGCTTCATTGAATTTGTAGACAAACTCAGGATCATAACGATCAATGACTACATCGTAGTTCTCAATGGAAAAATCACGGAACCATCCAGAAGTAAGTGTGGTACAGATTCGTTTTATTGCATTTCTGTAACAAAGGAAATAATCTCTCCAGTTCTCTCCTGCTTTCGGAACAATGTATCGTTCAAGAGCGATAGCGTATCCTTCTTCCTGAACCATTTGAATCTGCATGTCATATGGAAGTTCAAAGAACAACTTTTTGCTGCACCAAGCACTTGTGGAGTCTGTCTGAGTTAATGTATACACAGGACTGTCGTGATGAGCAACGATCTCATGGATGTGATCGTGTACAAAGAAGTGTTCAACTGCTAATTTCGAACTAAAGAAGTCCTCTGTTGAGACATTGAGCTTTGGTGTCTTGAACTTGCTATATCTCTCCTTAGCTTCAGCACTTCGTAAGGCAAAATACGCTTCTGCTACACTGTCCAGTTCTACATCCCCTACAATTTTCTTCAGGACATGATAGTCTTCAACATTCTTCTCGAAATGTACTGGATACACTAGATGAGAACGCTTGGTCAGCATTTGATAAAGAGGAATCAACACATGCATTTCTTCTCCGAAGAAACCTGTATCAACTTTATCTGCAACAATATCTTGATGATCCAACAAATACTCAGCTGAAGTCCCTTCAAATGCAAGCTCGATCTCGTACAACTTCTTCTTACCATCTTTCATCATAAGAGCTTTATATTTGTTGGAGCTGCTTGGAATGAGTGTTTGAATATACTCGCGATTTTGCCGTTCCCATTCTTCAAACTCTTCATAACTCATAATTACATCGTAGTCTTTTGACATATATCGTGTAACTGTTGCGAAATTGACCGGAAAATATGACAACAATGCTTTTGATCCAATGACAATCATGTTGTTCCTCCTACTTATCTGTTGTTGTTAATTAGTTGTAGTCTGACGTTTCATATTCGCTTTCTTCGTAATCCTCTTCATAATAGCTGCTGGACTCTTCTTCATAAGAAGACTCAGACACACCCATTTTCTCCAAGATGCTACTTGAATCTGCATAGAACGGAATGCTCCACTCTTTAGCAAACGCTGCTACTGGTAGTAATTTTTGATTTACTGTATACTCCAAGTCCTCGTATCCCATGTAGCCTTTTCTGCTTTCTACATACTCTTCAATCTCTTTGATGTCCTGTGCTACTTTAATTACTGCTTCGCGTTTTGCTCTAATCATTTACAATTCCTCTTTTCGTATTTTTATCTGTTACTGCTCCGTACCCAAATGCAACTACTGAACCTATAGAGATATCCTTGTTTTTCACAAAGTAAGTTGATGAAACTTTTGATGTATTTTTGCTTTCGTTTTTAATCACTTTATTGAGAAGTTTCTGTATTCCTTCAGATAGATGGGAACCATACTCTACATCGCCAGTTTTCATATTGACCAGTTTTGCAACAGCTTCTGTAGAAGCTATGAAATATACTTCTTCACTTCCATCTGTGCGACTCAATGCAAAAATATCTCCTACCTCTGGTACATTTACAGTCTGTGCTACTTCTATTTTCATTCTCATCACCTTTCAAAATTCAATTATATATATTATATTTCTGTTTACTTCACATCTGTTACACCTTTAGTGTATTTGGTCTTCGGATAATATTTACTTGTAGATCATTAAGTATGTCTTTAATCTGTGATGCTGTTACTGATCCGCTGTATTTACTCTGAATTTCATCGATTACTAATTCAATTCCTGATTTTACTTTGGCTGGCTTGGTCTGTGGTTCTACAATAAGGGTATACTTGATCAACCCATCACCGACATTTTCAACTGCAAACTCATAACCTTCTAATCTTAATTGATACAGTCTGTCACTGTAACGAAATGAAATGTTGTTCAGCTCTGTATTCAAAACACCTTGATCTCCAGCAAATCTAAGTGCTGAGAGAATTCTTTCTTTTTGGATAGGCATCTTCGGTTTAGCTTCTTCGTAAATCTTTTTCATGTCTCTACACCTCTATGATTTAATATGTTTGAAACTTGAAGAAAACTCGATCACACTTGCTGCAACGACATCTACCTCTTCTGTAAGGTTTGATATGTTTTTCTGGACACCCTGTAAACAAATGCAGAATATAATATAAATAATTCAACTTTTGACATACACCATCTTTTCTGTTTATTTTACGTCTGTGGTTAATATACCAGTGTCTTAAGTATCTGTCAAATCCACTCCAGATGCATAAAAAAAGGCAAGCCTATTTGCATAAGCTCGCCCGATTTACTACTATTTACATTGATTCTGACATGTTCTTACCCAGTAGGCCGTACCCAGCCAAGTCACCATATGGTGATTCCGACATCAAGTCTCCATCAGGGTTGTTAAAGATACGGTTCTGCTTGTCGATGATCCGCACCTGAAGGAGTAAATGCTGAAGCAATGACTCAGGAATGGTGTATGTACCATTACTATTCTTGTAAGGACTCATGAACGCCTGTACAACCTTATATGCCTGATCTACTGAGTTACCATAGGCTAATTGTTTTGAATCTACAAGTTCTCCTAGTTCTTTGCCCATAACTGTATACATATTGTCAGCTTTTTTTTCTTCTGGCTTCTCAATAGAAACCAAAGGTAGAACCATCTCAACTTTTGGTTTTTCTGTTAAATCCACTTTATCTAATTCGATCTCAAATAATTCAAAAGTTGATTCCCCAAAATAGCACTGATAAACAAGTATAAGTGCATCACAGTCATTATTCTTTTCTACGAAACTACTGCTTACATAAATTTCTTTACCAACAATAGGCTCGAATCCTAATGATCGAAAATTATAACTACCTTTAAGATATTCTACACCAGCCTGATTTAAATAATATTTCACATCAGTATTACTAGTATTACTCAATGTCTACCACCCTCTTCTATTGCTGTCTTAGCAGCTAAAACCTTCTTTACATACTTCCAATCACCAGCGCTATGACTCTTCAGGTATTTACGTGCATTTCCCTCACCCATATTGTAGATGAGCAGCATTTTCTCTGTTGAAATCTCTTTGCCATTACGACTCATGTCTAACATATACACGCTTGCTAGTGCATTATGGTACGGATTACTCCAATCCCAGTTGATGCCATACTTCTTCTTCATATACTTCTTAACGTGACCATGATTAACTTGATTTATTTGAGCTAACCCATAGTCATGTGTCTTGCTGATTAGATTCGACTTATAATGACTTTCAACTTCCATCAATCCTAAAACCAACTCATAGTCAACCTTGTATTCCTTAGATATCTTGTATATATACTTCTGTAAATCAGCACTAAGAGGAATATCATATGTCTTAAAGCTTTCCTTCTTAACTTTTACTTCTGCTTTCACAGGCTTCACAGTTGCTTTGGAAGCATCAGACTTTACTTCATCTTTTTGCACATTTTTAGTCAAAGGTTTTTCTTTTGTTGTAGATTGTGTATCTGAAACTGTCTCTAGCTTCTTATAATCTTTTAATACACTATCAGTAACTGATATTTGACTGTACAAAAAGGGTAGTTCAATCGTTAATGGTACATCAGCATTAACGACTGGAACTTTAGCAACTTCATCATTAACATCACCCTGACTCATAGCACTTGTGGTAATACCAAGCCCTAAGAATACTGTTAAAATCAATGTAATGATTACGTTTTTATTTTTCATCTTCTACCCTCAAATCTATTTTTTTAATTACTCTCCTAAGATTTCTTCTACAGCTTTAACGCATTGTTCAAGCAAATGCACTTCTTCAACTTTCTTGTAGTTAGCTGTTCCTAGAATCTCTTTAAACTTATCTGCCACCACTGTCTTCTGCTCTTTGGTCAAGAACTTCCCTTTTTCATCAAGGACTGCAATCAGTTCTTTTGGTGTTGGCTCTGCTTGGTCTTGCTCAATAAATTCCTTCGAACGTTTTTCTCGCGCTGCTTCTTGCTCTTGCTTGATTTGATCTAAATCTGTTCCACTCGCAAAAGCAGATTCAATTGCTGTTTTAACAACTTGAATGAATCCTTGTGTGCTGAAATCGATACGTTCTGGAACATTTTTGAAACGTGATCCTGCTTCCACATAACCATCTGTACGGAAATACATGTAGCGTTTACTTTCATTGTTATCGCGCTCGATAGTAATGAAGGTAATGAAGTCAGCCATGTTAACGAAAATGTCACGTGCAGAAGATGGTAGAGATACTTGGAGCTGGTTATATGTAGCACCGCTTTTCTCTTCAACTTCTTTATCTTTAGAGTGAGTTAACACCATAAGTCCGTAACCAGCTTTCATTAAGCGGTCTAGGGCTTTTCTGATCTTCTGTTTAGCACGATTGTAACCAACACCAAATCCTTGATCTGAATTGCCTTTTGCTCCTACGCCGCCAATATCTTGTGTACGTTTCTTAGGATTCTTTGCATTCCATTCATCGACAACTTTTTGCTGTGCCATTTCCCATGCAATGTCTCCTGTGTCCCATCCGATAAATTCAATTCCAAGTTCATCTTTTTCTTCAATCAATTGGTCAATGTACTCTTCTACATCATCCCAGTCATTAATATCAACTGCTTGAACTTCTAACGCTTGGTAACCCTTTTCAAAACCAAAAAGAAGCGACTTACTCACATCGCCGTAATACTCTTTCGTGAGGTTTGCAAAGTGGGTTGTTTTACCACTTTTCGGAATACCAGCTAGTACAAAGAAATAGTCTTTCAGTGATACTTGTGGTACATTTACTTTCAAATTTTCTTTTAAGTTTATTGCCATTAATTAATCGCTCCCTGTGATTTATTTTGCTTTTAGAAAAACGCAAAAATAAATCACAAGAACATTCTTCATGCGTTGCTGGTCATGTGTCTTCACTGTTGTTTAGGTTTCAAGCTTAGTTGGTTTATCCAGCATCTTGTGATTTTATATGTTGTTATTTTACTTTACATCTGTTATTAAAACGGCAGATCATCCTCATCAATATCATCGCCGCCACCAAACGGATCGTCAGAATCCTTTTCTTCTCCTACCAATTCTTCTTCCTCTTCAACTACGAAATCTTCCTCTGTGTACGTTTTAGCTTTGTAATCTTCCGCACCAGTAATTTGCAATTCTGAGGTGAACTTAGTAAAGGTTTCTTTATCCATACCTTTTGGTTTTTTGCCGCCGAACATGTCGCTGCTATCTGCTTTTGACTTGCCATCATCTTCGATTTCGATAGTCTCTGCTTTGTTTAGGCATAGACCAAATACTTTCATTGTGTCACCGAAATTGATCTTTTTACCACTGAATGCTTTAGCTGTCTTCTCGATGTCTTTGTCGCCATCAGGACGCACAACGAATTGAGCTACGTTGAACTTGTCGCCATAAGCGATAGTGTAGCCTGTTACGTACACAGCTTTTTCTTCCTTCACTACTTCAGCACCAGTAAATACGATTTCTTGTTCAAAGAATGCAACTTCTTCAAATTTCTCATCAGTAAAGTCAATTGGAGTTTTCTCATGGAAAATCTGTTTAATGATGTACTTAACTTGATCAATTTCTTCGTCTTCACTGTTTTTGTAAGATGAGAATTGAATTTCACCAGATACATAAACACTGTCGCCATCATTGAGGTTGTCATAGATATACTCTACTGCATCATAATCTACCAAGCTCTGACGGATGTTTTTACCTTTGTCGTCTTGTTCAAGACCAACGTTGATTCCGATTAGAGTGTATCCAGCAGGAAGATCGTCACGTTTGGAGAATGGATGGTTTTTGATCGTATGACCTTTTTGACCCTTCTTACCTTTTTTGTATGGATAGACATAATCAAGTTCCATACCAAACATTTCTACTTTGATCTTGTTTGTCTCGCTCGTTTGAACCAAGAAGTTAATGGAACGATATTGTTTACCTTTATGTTTACCTTGTTTGATCTCATCTTCACGATAAGAATGTTCACCACTCATATTGCTCACAATACCTTTTAATGTGAATGATGATTTTGTTTGTACCAATTTGCTTTCTGTCACTATTCATTCCTCCTATTTATTTTACTTTACACCTGTTCATATTGGCGTACACTCCCTTTAAGAGATTAGATACTTATAATATCATTTTATTACACACCTGTCAAACAGAGTCAGGTTTACTCACATCGTTACTATGGAAATCGTTCCTGTACTGTTTAACTAATTGAACAAAATTTGTTGCTGTCTTATGTGTAGATAATTCAAAATCTGATAATACTACGAAATTAAAATCGACTACCATCCTTGATATCTTTCCAGTATGAATTTCAATCCAGTTATCTTTATTGCTCCAAGCCATTATACTTGATCCGTTTTTTGCTTTTCTAGCCATATACACTTCTCCATTTGTGAACTGAGAGTTTGTTTTCCCAGTATATTGGAGCCAAAAACACTGTACGATAATGTATCACCTCCTTATATGAAATCCCAATTTCATATGAGTATTCCGCTAGTTATCTGCTAGTGAAGATGATTGAGTTTCCCTTCTTTCTTTCTAGCAAAGCGACTTCATAACATGCCTGTGCCCACGTTTCAAAACATCCAACCATGTTGTCATAGCATACTTTCACAGGCTCCTTATGTCCTTCAACAAAATTCGTGCAGTGAGTACGTTTGGACAACCACTCTTTCAAGTATCTTCTGTCTGTACTTGTGATCCCCATAGCTCTCAGTAGTGGCTTATATGGACTATTTCCTTCTCTCCAAGTTTGTCGTTCAGCTCTCTTTAGTAAACCTTTTGACATTAAACTCACTCCTTATGTTGAAATATTACATAAAATATTCATCTACCCATTTAAGCTTATAACCTGACCACACCTCTACACTAATGACTCGCTGTTTTATACATGCTTTTTCGAACCACCGTATTTCATTGTTAATCTTTTTTGGAAACCATAGAAACTTCTTTATAATCCTTAAGTCGTTGACTTCTTTGGCTTTCTCAAGATATATCCGCATATTACTCCTCGCTTACGAATGTCAGATTATCAATTAAATCTTCAATCAATAAGTCGATGTATTCTCTTTGTGTCTCCAAGAGATCAATCTTTCTCTCATCAGATAACTCATTAGATGTATAGATAATAGCAACATTCTTAGCTTGTGCAGTCAGTTTGTTTTCGATTATTTCCTTGGTAAAAGTACTCATGATTTATTCCTCCATAAATTAATAATAGCTAATAGTTACTACATCACAATCCATAAAATTGTATATGGAATTACTCCAACACCAAGACATATGAAAGAGATAACAAACGCTACTCTGATAATTGTTGGATCAATATTGAAGTACTCAGCAATTCCAGCAGCAACACCAAAAATCATCTTGTTTTCTGTAGATAGCTTGAACTCCTTGACTGGTTGAGTAGTCCCTTGATCATAGGATGAAGCATTTGTTGTGTTTGCTGTAAACATAAACAGAACCACCATTACTGTCATTAGCGATAAGGCAATACGTTTGAACATTTTCTAATCTCCTCGTTATATCATTTTGCGCTGGTATCTGCTTCTCGGAAAAAGACCAGCTTATTAAATACATCTTCACCGACTTTGGACTTCAACTTCTTAATTGCCTTTTTATTGTCTGCAATATTAAGCAGTTTCATATGATTTTGAACGATTTCAACTACTCGTAGAATAAAGTTTGTTGCATATCCCCACTCACTTAAAAATTCTACAGCTAATTGTGCTGATACATGTTCATGTCCGATAAAGTTGGCATATCTACCTTCGCTCCTGTTTCTGTTCTCAAACGTTTTGCAAAAGTACTTACCTGTATCATGGAACATAGCTGCATAAAGCATCACTAGCTTATCCTCACCTGTGTAATTTTCAAGAATGTACTTCCATACATAGTAAGTATGTCTACCAACTGTGAAGCTGTGATACTTGCTATCCTGTCCCAAATTTCTAATGTTTTTAAAATCTGTTGATCCAAATTCATCAAACAGATCATCAAAGCTTTGAGGTGTTGTTATTTGTTTATCTAATACATCACGAAGGGTTTTGGCAAAAAGGTTTACACTTTTATAATCTCTCACGTGTATTGCATCGAAACCCTCTGCTAAAGTAGGTATCTCAAGCTGCTTATACATTCTTTCAATCACATGTTTAGGCACAACCCTACCTCTGGCAGAATTTCTAACCAGACACGTTTCGTATGGAGTGTTAAAATAGACAGCAGTAATCTTGTTGGCATGCTTTCTGAACTCATTTATGACATTTCGTCTTCTCTTGGCAGAGATGTTAGTTGAATCAAGAACTACGTTAAAACCTTCTTTTAATTTCTGTTTAGCTCTTGAATACATTTCTGCGAATACCTTATCATTCTCGTCTTGGTTGCCGATATCATTTGTCAGTTCTTCTCTCAGATCATCAGAAGATATTACATGGTATCCTTCATCTATCTTTTGATTGCTATAGTATGACTTCCCAGAAGCGGGAAGCCCTACAAGTATCACTAATTCCATTCACACACCTCTTTCGTTTTACTTTACATCTGTTATATCAATGATACTCCGTTGCATTGTTTCTGGTGAGGTAGTCAACCGAAATAGACTTAAGCATCTTACGACCAATTTGATAATCATTGATCTCCACATAGGAATTAATCATACAACCTTCTCTGATCTGATCAGGCGCGATTGTAGACATACCATCAGTATGCTCTTCTACCAATCCCTCATAGTATGGGCCAACGTACAGTACAGGCACATGCGGCAAGTCGAACTCTTGACAGAAATTAATCATCTCTTCATATCCTAGAAATTGTCCTTTGTATTTAACATCAAATACCATCAGGTCAATGTCACCCATAACCCCATAATTTAAATCCTGTATGCCCTCACCATAAGCTTCGCCAAACACTGTATAATCTTCAGGAATCAATTCTTTCACTTTATACTTTTCTGCTACCTTGCCATAGATATCATCACCGTAGAACCCTTTGTATCTGTTGTTGTGAGTGATCTGTACATTGTGACTACCGTATACAAACTCATATGGATTATATTTTCTAAATACTTTCTGAACAGCTGCTTTCATTTTGTCCCATATCGATTTTTCTGTTTTAGGTAGGTTACCAGCTCTCCAAGATGTTCCATGAATCTTCTCTGTTACTACAACTTTTTCTCCTACTTCAAATACATTCGGATAATGCTTGATATTGCTTGGACTTGTGCATTTATCGAAATATCGATTTACTACCTTTTTGGAAGTCTTCTTTTTACCATACTGATCTTGCTGATATTTTGGAGCTTTAGGCTCATGCTTTGTAATTCCTAACTTCTTCGCTACGTCTTCACCTTCCAGATATCCTTTAACAGCTGGCAGGATTAAACCCTGAGACACGAATCCTCGTAGTCTTATTGTTTTTACACGTCCATCTTTGCGTAGGAATTCTAGACTATGTTTGTTTATCAAATCTGGTGGTATAATGCTATCTGGTGGGATGAACGTAATAAGATCACCTTGTTTGTAACTATCCTTTTGTATAATGCAGTTCCACCCTTTTACAACTGCAATCTCCAGACGATCAGCATTAGCATGTGGAATTACCTCATCTATTTTGGAGATTTGTACGATTAATTCTGCCATTAATTCCTCCTTCTAGGTTCATTTTATTTAACGTCTGTAACAACTAAAATAAAATCTTTTTCACCTCTGTTATTGATTTATCTAACCTTTCATACCAGCTACCTTCAATTTCAACATAGTTCCAATCAAGAATAGTCAATAGCTTTTTAAATGTTATTCTTACATCTTCTCTATCTTCCTCTGAGCCTAAATTGCGTTGTCCATCGTCTATCCACGGAACATCTGGCTGTAAAAACAACACTAAATCCCACTTTTCTCTGATTACAATATCAACAAGATATTGTGGCATTTCTCCACCATAAAACTTTTTGTAAAACACAGCAGATACAAGCGCATCTGTGTCAGAGATGATTAACTTGTTACCATTCATCTCAGCCCTTTTAACTTCTGTCATTTGTTGTCTTCCAAAAGATAAGATGTCATGTGGTAGCAGTCTATTCATATCTCCATCCAAATTCGTATCGATCCATGCTCTAGCAAACTCTTGAACACCAGCAGTTCTAAGCCCTAAGCCATTAAAGTACAATGACAAATTCTCTGTTAGTGTTGATTTGCCTGTACTCTCACCACCGATAACCAGTACCTTCTTGCTGTAATATGGTTTTACGATGTCGGGGATAAAATCCCATTGAGCAAATGGATTATTTCTTACCTTTGTTGCAGAGATTGGCACGATCTTTCTTTCCTTATCAAATTGGATATGTGTACAGTTCATAACCTCTGCATACTTGTAGCCATAATCCTCTGAAGAGAAGATAAAATCTAATGGTTCAGGATGAAATCTCTTTGTTTCAAGCTTCCAAAAACTCCAGAAGTCTGGATGATCTTTTGGCTCCTGTGGCATATCTTCTCTGTCCAAATGCACAACTCTCACGTTAGGGAATGTATCTCTTACCCATTCATATCTCATCTGACCATCAATAGGTTCAGTAGATAAGCTGCAAACCATTACTGTTAATTCATCTACCATACTCTTCGCATAGTTGATTAAAGCCATATGTCCTTTTGTCATAGGCATAAACTTACCAATCACAAGTCCTCTAATTAATTTTGTACTCACTGGCTTATATGTTGTTTCGAATTTCAGCATTGGTTTCACTTCAGTCTGTGGTTCAAATGTTAACTGCATCTCTACGATTCTCCTTAAAGTTCTTATGCCATAAGACAGCACCCATTACTGCATTGAATAGGAACACTACATACAACAAAGCGATCATGTGTAAATCTTTGTGCATATACATTGCCACTGACAGGATATCTACTACAATCCAGACGTACCAGTTTTGCAGTACCTTCTTCGAAAGAAGAACTTGAGCTAGTATGCTCAATGTTGCAATAAGCGAGTCCAGATAAGGGATAGAAGCGTCTGTGTACGTTTTAAGTAGATATGCCCATATGATTGGTACTAATATAACTGTGATGGTTGATATAATGTAACCCTTCTTAGTCAGTAAGGTTGTTTCTCTCACTGTCTTGTCACCTTTATTCTTCAGCCAATACACCCAACCAAAGACTCCTAAGATCAAAAATACAATCTGTAGTGTAAAATCTGCATAAAGCTTTGCGTCATAGAAAATGTACATGAATGCTGCAATGTTAACGAAACCAATAGGGTAATTCCAAATGTTTTCTTTTGCTGCAAGAGCTACACAAAACAACCCCGAAATTGCAGATACAGCTTCAATTGTTGAAGATGATGTGTAATATCCTACAATTACGAATAGGATGATTGCTAGTATCAGGTGAGTGTTCTTCACATTAAAACCTCTTTTATTTTATTTTATATATTACAAGTATGTTGCTACAAGCTGGCTTACCAATTTGTTATCTGCTTTACCAGCGATCATTGGCATCAATTGCTTCATGATTGAACCTTGATTTACTGCACTTTTGTTAATTTTCAATAGTGCAATAACATCTTCTATAGCCTTTCTTACTTCATCTAGTGTCATCTGTTTAGGCAAAAGAGATTGAACATATGCAATTTCCTTCTCCAGAATTGCGACTCTTTCAACATTTCCTGTTTTTATGAAAGCTGCTTTTTCTTCAACTGTTTGCTTCTTATACGACTGTAGTTCAGCTTGAATTTCCTGATCAGTAGCAGCTCTCAATAGCTTAATTTCAAGGTTCTGAACCTTGCTAATGAGTTGTCGAATGATCGAAAGTTGAGCCTTGTCTTTTGCCTTAAGTGCAATGATTTTGTCTTCATTCAGTTTGTTCAACATGCTTGCATCCTTCTTTCCTTTGTTTGATGTTATTCATTTTATTTTACATCTGTTGAAATGTCAAATTTTTGACTCTATGTGTGTTTCAACCGGTTCAATCAAGGGTAATGTTATTTAAACCATTCAGGTTATCCCTCAGTAATATCTCAGGGATAACCTTGTCAACGATATGGTATAAATACAATAATCCGATGGTTTCCTCTTCATTATATAATTCACAAGCTTCAGGAAACATTTGCTTCATCTTGCTTTTAATCTCATCCGTTATAATTACATCTGCTGAAAGTCCTATTTTGACATTGACTTTGTTTTCGCAAATACTCATCTACGCACCCACACTCCACATCAAATTGTCTGACATCTTCCTACATCAAGCTGTTCTATGTACCCGAACAGACTACGAACACTCTATAAAACTGTTAAAATTCTCTTAATTTCTGTGTGAATCTGGCAACGTTGATCCCTACATCAGCTTTAAACTTGGCATACATAGTTTCAGGTGTATATGTTCCATCAGCAAGTCTTTCTCTAATCTTTTCCATGATCTTATCTTCCACTGGCTGTTGAGCAAGCTGCTCAATTGCTTCTTTGTCATTGTTGTGCAACCTAATGACAAATTGGCTAAACGTCATGGACATGGTGATGATCTTGTGCTTCTGAAAATCTAGAACTGACAGATTTGGACAATCTTCTCTCCAGAATCGTTCGTAATATAGTTGCTTCTCACTCGCATTTGTGATCAAAAAATCCAGATGTTCCGCACACAACCCTGTGACCTCCTTGTGTTTATGGAGTCTTTCCCCCACAAAAGCTAGATTCGATTTCATTTATTGCATTCCTCCAGTTGAAATTCAATATATTGTTCAATAACATATGTCGAACTTGTGCTTGATTAGTATATTATGGGATTGTATTTCATGTCAAGTTCACGTTATTATATTCTACTTTTGTAGACATTCGTCCCACAAAAGTATAACTATAGTAGAAAAAACCAAGTTATTTCTCCTCTACAAGATGAAATAACTTGGTCATTTTAATTTTAGTAAATTCACTCAAGGCCATCGCGTAAGTCAGCTTCCAGCTGCCTTGATTTCTAAGTAATTTCGCAAACATTTTATAACCAATATCAATACCATATTGTTCTTTTAACTTCGTTAGAAGTTCATCAATAGTCCAATTCTTTCTCAGTAAATAAGCATCTATCAGTTCTTCATTAATTTTTGCTTCCATAACATTGTTAACTTGCCTACCCATGTTGATCCCCTCTATTTCGGGTATTGACAATGCATAATAAGGTATTGATAATACCTTTTTGACTAAACACTTAATTCATGCCATACAGGTTTCCGATAACTTCCTCATTGCAATACTCTTTGATTGTGTAGTGATTCTTGATGTTAAATCTTGCAGCTATGGCTAAATAGTCATTTTTGTCGAAAAGTGCTTCTAAACCTTGTTCTTTTTTAGACACCAATATTTGGTATCCCATATATATTACACCTGATCTAAAGATGTTTTTGGTAGTGAAGTATGGAAGATCGAAGTATGATCCAATTGCGCTAATTCTTCTGTAAATAACAGAAGGTAGCACTGCTCCATAATTGAGTTTTTTAGTGAAAATTTTAGATGTTCTAACAATATAATCAGTAGCAATTAAGTCCGTGAAATCTCTCACATTGTCATGCTCTTCCATTTGACCATTTTTCTTTGTATAGGTTGTTTCCTTATAAGCATCAGTTATGAGCTTAATTGCGCGGTCAGACACTTTAACTTTACGTAATTCATTGTGTTTTTCATCGCGTGTTGTTAAGATATTGTTCTCTTTGTCTACATCGTCTTTGTGTAACATGCGAATTTCAATGCTTTCTTTACCATTTATGGATTCAAATAACAATCTCACAATTACAGCATCTTGTGCATTCTCACAGTTATTTTCGAATGTTTCAATCTCATCAGCTGTGAAATAGAGTTTTTTAGATGTATCCACGAATTTATTAAACCATTCGCCATCTACCTTTTTCAAGGGATTAATCTTGTCTGATTTATCCTGATCTCTAGCCCAGTTAATGTAAGAGGTAATAATTCTACCATTTGAGTGAGAAGCAGGAGCTGTTAATGGGTCTAAGTCATAAAGGATATCTTCTAATTCATTTTGATTAAATTCGCTTAAGTCTTTTTCCAACAAGAATTCCATAGGTGAGGATATTTTAAACAGTCTTCTATAGGTTTTTTGTGTATCTTTAGGAAAGTCGCTTAAGTATTGTTCTTTTCTCTCTTGGTTATAAAGTTTAGTTATTACTCTAGTCATATTAATTCACCACACCTTTAATGTTCAATTTGTTGAAATACTTTTTAATATCAGTGATATCATCATTTCTGATCTCTAGTTCAATATTTAGTTTAAAGTTGGGGTTTTCTTCATATAGGAAGTTTAGGGCTGTTATATCCATCAGTCCGGTTACAATATCAATTTTAGATTTATATATAGTTAGTTTTTTACCATCATACTCAAACTGATCAGTATTATATTCAGCTTTAGCACTATCTTTAAGTATATTTAAAACAATAGTACGTATTTTATAAGTTTTCTTAACAATTTCCTTAGCGATTTTACGGGCTTCTTTTAAATTTATATCGAGGGTTTGTACAAGTTTCCCTACTTTTGTAGGTGTAAATTTGTATTTTTTATTAATTTCATAATTATATTCTAACAAATTTGAATTGTAAAGAAGCATAAGCTCCCTTCCATCAATAGATAAATTAAAAGCTTTTCCGTCTTCCGCTACATCAACATTGTTTAGCACAATAGGGAATTCATTGTTATGTATTTGGATAATTTCCTGTGCATCAACCGTTTCTGTTGCGTTTTTGACAACTTCTTCATCAAAGTAATTATAAGGACTTATATTGGTAACATTAGTTTCTCTAAATAATTCGAAAGCAAATGCAACTAAGGTCTTTTCGCTTAATGTTTCAAGCTTTTCTCTACCCATAAATATACGTTGCACTTCACCTCTCATTACTTTATGTCTGTTAAACATAACATCTTTTATGCTTCCAACCACTTTTTTGTCATGTTTAACATCCAATACTACCCTTTCTAGGTGATTTATTAGATCAGATACTTTTTTCTTTTCCATATTTACATCTGCTCCTGACAACACATTTTTAAATCATGAGATATTTTAACCATTTAAATTGAATGATAAACATAAAAGGGGGAAGTTAAATTCATTTTACTTTATTTTTATCTTTATAAGTGTGATAAAGTTTCCTCTTATTTTTGTTTTTTTATATGGGAAATTAATCCTTATCACTGTATTGATTATATCTTAACGCTATATCAATGTCAACGGAATGAAGGCTTTTTTATTATATTACATGTCTATAGTCAACGACAAATAGAATATATTGCCATCTGTTTCTGGTGATATAAGAAAACACCTATCTTTTATGGTATAGATAGGTGTTTGTCTGAAGCTGTTATCAACTTCCTATTCGCTTTTAGTTAGATAATTGTGGCCAATAATTCCCTCATGCATGAGGATTAGTATGATTTCGTTGTCGCTCAGTGTCTTGAATCTGTTAATGCATCTTCTTAGTATGAATGTAACTTCCACTGGCCCTACTCCTTCATGTACGATTATGCGACAAGCTTGTGTTATTCACCTTCTAACTTGTTGCCTTTTTTAGAATTGCACACTGTACACATAGTTTGGTAATTTGACAGATGATTTGAACCACCCCTTGATTTTGGTAAAATGTGATCTTTAGTCATTAATACCTCTTCACCATCATCATTTACTGCATACAAATTCAAATGATATCTATTGGAGTCTAAACTTCTTTCCTTGGCGAAATAACATCCAATAACACCGCACACACAACACGATGTTCCTTTTGTTAAAAAAGTCCAGTATCTGTGTGATACCATGTAAATCATATCGCCATCATAATTTACCTGAGAGACGGGATTATTCTTTTTCATTTCATAAGGTTTGATGTTGTCAAACACTAAGTTAATTGGATAGATTTCTTTTCTAATATACATATATTATGCCCTCACTATAGTCAACTTTAAATCACTTTGCGTTATTATAGATATCCCAGAATTCTTCAACAGTTACCATGTGTACATTTGGGATTTCCTTTGCTGCCACTTCCACTTGTAACCTCATTGTTTCTTCACTAGCCTTTTCTATATCTGCCCTCACCTGATCTACGGTGCTGCCTATTATACCTCCTGATAGCTTCTCTACAACGATTGTGCGACCTTCAGGAGACTCTATTAAGAACCCTGCAAATCCTTTGCCTAAATCGATCTCAGAGCTGTCTTCAAATTCAAAACCAGTAGGTATATAACTTCTCCCACCAATCGTAAACGGATTATATACGTAAGTCCAAGCCAACATTTCACGCTCACACCTTTCACCATTCGCTATACTGCTTCTTAGAAGATTCTTCTTACACGACATTAAGACACGTCAGGTAACGCTTTATAGGCGCTCCTGTCGCGTCTGGTCGATAGCTTAAGAAGTAATAACCGAATTTGTCTCTCCTGCATTTTGAAGAATCTCAATTCCATCATCATACCTCTGCCATAGTCTACCTGCACTAATTACTTCATTTTCATTTAATCTTACAAAAGTGCGAACACTACGTTCCACTCTGACTTCAAATGTCACACTCCCAGCGCATGTTCCTTTCTTCTCTGGATAGTGTGCCCTAAGCAGTGTACCTTCAGGTATTTCTTTGAGATCAATAAATCGTTTCACCCATTTGTTCGATTTAACAAACATCCATATCAACCTTTCATTTTAATTTATACATGTACTTCAATTACAATATATTTAATGTTAACTAAATGATTTAATAGCAGATTTATAGTACACCACAACATACTTGCCTTTGCTATTACCTCTAGAGAGTACTATGTATTGATATCCTTTTTTCTCCATGAGGGTTTTATCTGCCTTATAAAGTTCGAAATTGTCATATTCTTTTATGATATCTTTCTTACTCTTCAAACCCATCATCAACCTTTCTTTGCTTTTGCCATTCATGAAATAAGCGGAAGATTAGTTCACTGTCATCAGAAGGGAATACATATACTTTAATATTATTAGTATCTAGAACAGTTTCATATGATGTATATGCGACTGATCTGGCAAACAATTCAAAATCATTATTAGATGATTCAACTCTTGCCATAGGTCTTTGCAATTCATTTATGATTTCAGTCTTATTTTTCAGCTCATTGGATAGATACACAATATACGTTGAACTTATTATGATAATGATAATAGATATGAACTGCATGGTTTTCAGTAAACGCAATGATTTCACCAAGTCCTTTTCTTGTTACTTAATTATCTCTCTTCTTATATAATGCCTTATATGTTGCTGTGATTGCATATCCATTTTTGTAGATAGATGTAATTGCTGCATCTAGCATAGCTTTAGCTTCTTCGTTTGTCACGTTTAATTTTGCTGCCATATCCTCAGCAATTACATCTTTGTCTTCTTGTTTCATTATATTTACCTCCCTAGATACTAAACAATTTTCGAAACATGCTTATAAGATGTTTTCTTTCCATTTTATTTATCTTTACCACATGCATCACTTCATAACATTCAAATGTAACTGGCTCATCAGCATTTCTAAAATAAGCAATCACACTTGGCGTTCCCCACAAACTCTTGCACTTCCACACCTTACGATTGAATCCATCTTCATAATTCCAATAGACATCAATTGTTGCATATGCTTCTTCAGCAATACAGACATAAACATCTTGCAGATCGTCTTTATTATCTGAGATGTATCGTTTCAGATCATACTCATTCAGTTTGTATGTCAGTCCACTTTTTCTCGCTTTAGGTACTTTTGTCAACATATCGAAGTTAAACCCTTCCATATCACTCATTCACCTCCTAATAGTGTATGCCTTAATGATTCGATTCCCTTATCAAATCATTAAGGCATACACTATCCTGTACGTAACAGGATAGCAGCATATTGTTTAAGGTTCAATGTTTAAACCTTTAACCGAAGACATCATTTCCTTATAGTTATTCCATTTTTGTACATGTTCCTCAGCTTCTTTACGATCAAGCACACATTCACCATCACACAGCTGACATTCCCAGCCCTCTCCACCCTCTGGAGGAGTGTATACACCTGTTCCTTTACAATCAGGGCATCTCACCTTATCATTGCTCATACGTCATTGTCCTGATTGATCTTGAATGGTTTTAAGCCTTCAAAGTACATACCATCAAATTCAAGAATCGGAATCATTTTCACCTTCGTATAGTTTTTTCTTTCATTATAAACATAACTATAATTTAATGAATCAGTGTTTTTATTTTGAATTGACGCTCTTCCAACTTCTTCATGGTGATCAAAAGGATATTCACCTATTACAATATGGTCAAAATCATATGATTTCATTTCTTCGATTTTAGGATAGTCTTCCAATATAACATCTCTTGTTTCACCCTCCGCACTGAATCGAAGCATCATTTTAACTGTTGGTACATGCATGTAAATTCCTCCTCAAAATATTCTTAAATGATTGACTTGCTCCACATGTAAGTTCGACCTGTTTTACTGTCGATTTTCAATAATGCTTCGTTTGTCAGATAATTAGCAGTATCTACTAGTCTTCCAACAATTTCGTTGTCAGACACATTGCATTCCTTACTACCGATATAAACTGAACCAGTTTCATCAGTATACCATTCATCACTTGGATGTTTTTTCGTTCCAGTTAAAGCAGTTATTTTATTCCACAAATACTTTGCAATTTCCTTGTCATCAACAATAATCTCAACTACTCCGTTTATTTTCATGGTTTCCTCCTATCCTTTCTGCTTATTACTTGCGGTTGCTGCAATGATTTTATTTCTGATTTGCCGATAGGATTCTCTGACTATATAGAACTTTCTACCATTTGTGTCAATTTTACAAACATACCACTTTACACCTTCTACTTCTTGTGGTTCACTAATTGGTTCAATCTTGGTGATGCTGGAGACACTTAGAGCGAATAATTCAGAATCACTATTCCTTGTCAGTTCAATCATACCTTGTAGTTCAGAACCATTGCTGACGTTATGTATATCCGATGGTGAAAGCCCTGTGTCTTCATACAAGGCCAATCTTTCAAGAAGTAACTTCACTCCCTCTGCATGAGTAAGACTAGCATATCCTTGACCATCAATAAATTCAATTGATCCGCCGCTTAATCTTCGCGTTATCCTTTTCATCTCTTCACACTCCTAATTATAAATTAATCACGTATACAACCAATTACGGATTTAAGCTCTTTGATATCCTGATCAATACTTTCATCAATTTTATATCCTTCAACTGAATCAGCAAGAATTCTTATTTCCGTATCCACTTTATCAAGTACGTTCGCAATGATATTTAATGCTTCAACTAAACGGTATTCGTTCAAATTCAGTCACCCCTTCCCTTCAGTTATCACTCTGAAGGAATTCGATAAGCTCACCCATAAATTCCTCACTGAGCATTAAATGATCTTTCTCATAGTATCCTGCATTTGTCAAAGGTTCGCTTGTGTATATTTTTGTTCCGATGTTAAACCATGGTCTTCGGATGCTTGTTCCCCACTCTAGCCAGCTTTCTATAAAGTTGCATGAGATAATAAAATCTCTATACTTTTGTGGGTCTTCTATATACTCACCTGTAGTCTTATTTTTTATTTGAATCAGGGTTTCAAGAATCATTTTACCGAATTCAACATCTAATTTATTATCATGCGTTACCAGACCAAGAATTCCGTCTGTCAAAAACATTAACTTTCTATCTTGAACACCTTCATCTTCGCCAAGAATTTCGCCACTTTCATTGAAATCTTCCCATTCAATAAAAAGTTTTTTAATTACTTCGATCTGATTCATCAACTTTCACTCCTTATATAAAATGTTTATTTCATTCAGTCACCAACCCAAACCTCTGACAGAGATTTCGTTCACAATTTCCCATTTTTCAGTTTCAGTCAAGTTGTCATATGCATCTGCAATATCAGATGGTACAGTTTCATAGGCTTCGCTGATCTCAAGAAGCCTATCAAGCAGGATTCCAAGACTTGTATGACAATTACTATCTAAAAGATATTTTTTCACTATACCTTTTGAGTCATTCAACTCAACCGTAGTGTCAATTGTATACTCTGCTATTTTCACTTCACCTTCAGACACTCTTGTCCGCTTGACTTTAAGTCTGTTTAATTCTTCTCGAAAACGTGATTCACTGTCATTGAATCCTACATCTAATATGGCTATCCGCTGATCACCTTCATATGCTTCAACACCATAAGCTTTGTGTTTAGCAGCTAACCGCATTAATTCTGAAGTTAAAGATAACGCCGAAACCTCAACAACTTTTTCCTTTACACCCTCTGACGTTTTTAGAACAACTTTAATTTCCATGACCATGTGATCCTCCTTCGTTTATTTTTTCACCATTCATATTCAATCCATTCCGCTTCAACCTTCGCTCAACCTCATGAGGTGATTGAGTGAAAATTTCATGATAATTAGCCATCCACCACCGTAAAGAATCTTCATCAAGCAACTTTTCTTTGTACTCTACCATAGCAGTTTTAGGCTCTGTAGCAACATAGAACCCTTCTTCTGTATTGTGTTTGAAAAAGCTAATTTCAAATCCACATGGAATATGTCTTGTCGCTCCTGCCACATAAGTTTCCATGTATGTATAGAACTCTTCGATGTTCTTAGGTATGTATTTTCCATCCATTTTATTCATCCTTTCCTCTTAATATGTAATTAATCGCTTGCACCTATAGTTTCATAGATGCAAGATCAAATCACACATTACTTATCTTCAATCACATCGAAAACCTGATATTTAATAGTGCCTGAAGAATTGGCCCATTTCGCTTTTTCATTGTACACCCTTATAGCTTCACTAACTTCGTACTCATATTTGGTTCCAGACGATATAAGCACAAGTAATTCGATAAGGCCAAGCAACTTTTCATCAGCGCTATGAGTTGTTTGGATGTGAACAGACAAATTCAAGATATCATCTCTCTTACCCATGTCACTCCTCCAACTCAATGATAAGTTTATCATCACCATCAAGATAAACATTATCCTTCAACCACTGACTCATAGCTTCAGTTAAGGATTCAGTTTGATATGTATTCGAAAAATGTTCTGCATCAGTCTCTTTGTCTAAACACTTAATAATGATGCTTGCCACATAGATCAACTCCTATCGTTCTTTTCCGAATACAATTCCTAAATAATTAGGCATGATCACCTCTGACCAATGACTCAACTCACCATGTTGACTTCTCTGACTTTTGAACAGTTCAATTTCATCTTCAGTTGCTTTCCGTTTGAAAAATTCTGGCAACCAATCATTTCTGTATATCTCTTCAAACTTACCATCAATAAGTAACATCGTTTCTGTAACGTAAAACTTAGATTCAATCTCAAAAGGATCATTGTCTCTCTCAGAAACGATTAGCATCACATTAGTTTCAGTACTGCCATCTTCGTTTTCATGATCTGAAGCGTAGAAACTGCCAATTTCAATAACCATAATCACTTTCCTTTCTTATCAGACAGGTTGTTGTACTCAATACCTCTCTGATCTTTCACAATTCGCTTGGCTCTTTCAATATAATGTTTTTGGTGCTTAATGGATAGATCATCAAACATATCCCAAAACATTTCCATTAAAACTATGTCTCCAGCAATGTTGGCAATTTCCTGCAATGTTTCTCTATTCTTTTCCTTTGGTGTGGTCATAGTTACCTCCTTTCTTATGTGACATTACTTGAAGCTACACTTCTCGTACTTCTTGGCCTTATATTTTGAATCGCGCACAATCGATTCAGCAAGACCAAAACGTTTGCCAGTAATCCCACAATTTTCGCACTTCATGGTATCATAAGCACTAATTCCTTTAATAATGGTGACAGCATTTGTTTTATACCAATCGTGATCAGCTTCAGTTTGTTTAGGTTTGCAATCCAAGACCTCTACGCCAACAACCTCACGTGCTCTTTCACCAGCTCTTAGCGTATTGTTGAAGTTGTTAATAAGATCATTTGCCCATTCATTAGGATCATTTTCGCGGCAATCATATTCTTCATGCCAAGCGTCATCATATCCAACATGTTTAATTTCAATTTTAATTAAAGCCATTCCTGTTCATCCTCTCTATTAAACTTCAGACAATTTAACCCTGATCAGTTTTGGTGATGTGCCCCCATCCTTCACAACGTCACTGTAAAGCCACTTTACAATCACACCTTTTTCAAGGTCTTCAACAGAATCATCTTTGCTAAACTCGTAGATTGTAGCATCTTGAATTGATGTTACTATTCCAGCAGCCATACCAAACATGCTACCTGTAACATTCGTCTTGCAGTAATATCCTTCATCAGTCTTAATAACGTACTTTACATTAACATTCATACTACTTGTATCGCGTATAGAAACTTGATCAAGATTATTATTTTGAACTGTAACAACAAATTTCTTATCAGGGAATTTCTTTTCCAGTTCGATGAACTTAACAATTTTTTTTGTATTGACTGAGAAGATGATCCATTCATATTCGATAAACTTAGAATCATAGTAGTCTTCAACATACGCAATCAACTTGTCATCAGATTCACCTTTTAAAAAATAATGATTAACCCCATCTTTCACCTTCAATCCATGAAGACCCACAGAATCGAGCACCGCTATATCTTCAGTTTCAATGTTGTTTAGATAATTTTCCAACACAACAGATTTGCCTTTTGCCCCTTCAATAATGATCATTCTTTCACCTCATTCATGTGTTATGTAATCTAATCCAAACAACGAGATATGGTTTGAATTTTCCTTCCATCTTCTTCAAAACCACGATCTTTCATTTCTTCAGCAATATCACTAATCAGTTCTTGCAGCTCCGAATTGCTCATTGCAGTCACGTCAATATCCATCTTAATTCACTCTCCCCACTATACGAAATCGAGATTTTATTTAACTCACTTCAGCAGCTAATACTTCCACTGCTACTTTATTGCCGATGAATTGATTGGCCTGATCATCCCATGTCCAGTACTTAGGATTGCGACCAGCTATGCATTGTTTCTTCCCAGCAACTTCTTTCGTGTAGTAAGCGAACTCAGGATACTTAAGTAGGAATCTATATGCTCTACCTCTCTTACCTTCGCTCCATGTAATTCTCATTTCCGATTCATAATTGAGACTGTTACAAAACTCTCTGACGCATCTCACGGATGTCATTGCAGCTTCAAGTCCACCTGTACCAGTACTAACATTGTGATCACGCTTGCCCATTGTCCACTTGTTGCCTGTACGTTTGTTATCGCCTACATGTATAGCAACTACCCATATGCTACGAATTTCTGCATGTATTCGTTTGTTTGGCTTTGTCCATCTACGTCTAAACCACACACTCAATACTTGTCCATTACTCATTGTGTAGCAATGTCTAGTGCGGTTTGGACGTTTTGTAATAACTTGATTTTCTAATTTGGTCACTCGCGGTCTTGCCAATTCATTGCACCTCTTTTATGTTTATTTAATCCTCATGTTGATTTTTCGCGAAATCGTAATCGTCAATTTGACATTTGTAAATTTCTTCACACGCTTCATCTTCAGGGAAGCAACCAATTCCATCAGGGAAGATTACACGCAATACCCTTCTTCCATTCTCAGTAAAGGCTTTAATTAGAACGTCATAGTTTGCAATTACATTATCGTAGCGCTTACCATCTTCATATTTAGCACCCTGTTTGATGTCATTAACCATGAGAGTAATAATTTCATGCGCCATTTCAGGAGGTATAACCGCTAATGTTATTTGCAAATTATCATGTCCATGCATATAATCCAGCCCATGCGTATTAAAGTTCGCATGCTTTCCATCATATTGTGATGCAGGAACAGCTCTTACAATGAAGCCATACTTTTCAATCAGGGCCTTTTCTTTAATCCGCATTTCAAAAATTCTCTTTTCAAGATCATTCATATGCTTCTCTCCTATTCAATTCTTTTCATCATTTTTCATTTCCTGTACCAATGTTCTGAAATGAAAGCACTGAATATTATATCCACCAGCACCTATAGTTCGTACTGTTACTTTACCTTTTTCTCCAATGATAACTCCATTCAGGTTACCTTCCCCACCAATACGCAATCCTTGAGCGTCAATTATTTTGCCTACTACATCATGAATCCTATTGATTAAATCAAGCATTTTCCACTTTTTTTCTTCTTCAAGCTGCTTGTTTAACCAAGCTAAACTCTTTTCTTCGTCACGCATATCATTCATTTTAAGGACTGTTGCTCCAGCATAATTCAACAATCTTTGTTGAACGTACTTTTCAGAAAGCCCACGTTCATCCAAGTAGTTATCCATTGGCTTTCTTGGTCTAAGATTCGACATTTGATAGCTGCTTCGATAATACTCAATAATTTCCCCATTCTCATCAAGATACTTTACATACTCAGGAGATGTTTTAACGCATTCTTCTTTAGCATCCTTTACATCCTGTTTTAAGTTCTTGTAGTATTGCGGGAATGATTTGTACTTACGAACATGCCATTCATACGCTTTATTCTTCCACTCTTCCAGAAAGTCTTTAATAACTTGTGGTGCATTGTTATGTAAGAACCTTTCTTTTTCAAGTGCTAAGTTCAAATCCCTTTCTCTTCTCGCAAGAATCTCTTCTGCATCCGAAAGTTTTCGGTGTGCATTTTTGATATCTTCTTGTTTAGATTTGATATCGCATATTTCATAATAATACTCTACTGCATTTCCATCTTGATCCCTCTTAGCTGCTTCTACATCGTTAAGATCAATTTCAACACCAAGCTTTTGAAGTGCAGCAACCTTCTTCTCTAGCTGTTTTTTATGTCTTTCAATAGTAGATTTAATCTTGTTTACTTTTTCGGAAGATTTATCAACCTTTTCTTTAAGATCATTCACAGCCATATTGATCTCCTCCTTAATTTCGTTCTATTTAAATTCGCTACAACATAATGTTACTTCGTTCCAACACGACGTTCCTTGATTGTTACACGAACTCTTTATACTTGTTTAAAAAATTCAGTTACATCAATTTCCAAAGCCTTTGCCAGTATAACCAAATTCATAAAATCAGGTTTACCCTTGTTTGACTCATTCATGTAACTGTATGCAGCATTGATTTTAAGTGGTGTAACTTCCGTTATATATGAAGGTTTAAGATTTCTCTCCTTGAGAACTCGCTTGATATTCTTCTTCACAACGAGATAATCAACTTCATTATAGTCATTCCATTTTTTTATAACTTCTTCCATCTATTTCATCACCCATAATGAGTATACTACACAATAATTAATATTACAACATTAATTATGTGGTTTTCTCAAAAGAAATGGTAAGGCACTTATAGCACCTTACCAACGTTGATTACAGCTTATTCATTTCTTGTATAATTGTAATAGCTTCTTCTTCAGTAAGTGAAATAAACTCTACACCTTCTTCTTTAGTCACAAGCACATTTCCTACAAAGTAGGTATTGCGGAACCTAATATTGATTTTGGAATCAAAGCTTGGTTCCTCATTCACAAGGAAAGAATATCCTTCGAATGGGTGACTTTGGTGTCTTTCAACGTATCCTCCTACAGCTGACTGAATACCCTCTAATGTGTTGTCCATCATGTCTGCTCTTGCAGGCTTATTTGGCTCTTTAATTACAATCAGCACTTGCTCTGCACCGCCTGAGTGATTATCACAGGTTCTTTCTATGTATCCTTCTGGATTAGGAGCTAAGATTGTCTCTTGTCTCCATTCATTCCCGCAATAGCATTTAAACAACTGACTTTTCATGTTTGGGTTATTCCCGAATATGTTACTCAATTCTTTCAGCTCCTTTATCTAATTTGTCAGCGCCATAGTTGAAGTTCTTGCCATCTTCATAGCCTTTAGCTTTTGCATCAATATCACCACTGACCTTAATGTTCCACCCTGCACCTTTGACTAACTTTAAATCTTTATAAGCTTGTTCCACTAATTCATGAGTTATTAACGCAAGTTCAAAGCCTTGTGTTTCAACTTGTTCATCAAACTTCGTTTTCAATCCCTCTAGATAACCTCTGATATATGAATTTCTCAAAGGCACACTTCTATTAGAAGGATATCCATCAAATAGTCTTTGATCTACATATAAATTTACATGATACATAATAGATTTGCATGCGAAATCGTATACTTCTCTCGCGATTTGAACATCTTCTTTTAAACCCAAGATGATGATTCTTCTTTTCTTGTTAAATGTTGCAGATTTATACCATTTACATCTGAAATTCTCTGCTATTATTTTAACCAATTCTACTTCCCAAAATTTCAGTTTCACAAAGTTGGTTAAAGGTTTTTCAACAACTTCAGGATTGTCTCTGTAAGCTTTTTGTTCCTTTGTCATTGTTGAATCACTAATATCTTGCATGGACAAATTATGCTGAATGAGAAGTCTTTGAGCTAAAAGCAAAGCTTCCAACTTTTCAGCGTCAGTTGCACCAGAATTTTCGGATTTAACAAAAAGGTTGCGTATACTTTCTCTAATGTTGTTTCTAGCCACTACTGCACATCCTTTCACTCATAATTATACTACTATCATTTCTACTGTCAATAGAATCAACGGTAAAAAAGATTCACTATTATACTTTTAATTCGAAAGCCTATAAAGATCATTGCGAAGAAAATCAAGGGGAACAACGACCATATCTGACCAAACATATTGAGGTGTCCATAAGACCATCCCCATTCTATAACTGGATACCACCATACAACAAAGAACATTAGAATTAACACTGCTACCATAAATTCCTCCTAAAACTGAATGTGACAGCGTATAAGCTACGCTGTCACATCTCTGAAGTTATATGTTATTTATCATCGCCTATCTTAACTGAACCGTCATCACTCAATTCTGACTGATTGGGATCAGGCTTCGAATCAGCACCAGCTCCAGCGGCTTCAGCGCCAGCCTTTTCCAATTCCTCTTGTGCCCGTTTCTCGGCGTTCTCAATTGCTTTATCAACTGCTTTTTCAATGTGAGCATCATAATCTTTTTCAAGAGCTGCAATACGTCCTTTAACGCTTGTAGATTTGGTGCTTCCTGCTGTTGTGAATCTTCCATACTCTCCTGATCCTGATTTGTAACGGCTATCAAAGAATCCTTTAACCCAAACGCCGAAAGCTTCAGCAGGGATAGCTTGTTCGATTGCTTTTCTTGCAGTCAAGAAAATCATTGGCACGTGGATTTTCTTCGTGAACTTAGTAATTGCTTTCATATCAAGATTACCTTTTCCATCAGTCTTCACGAATTGTTTCAATGCTGCTTCAAGGTATGCTGTTACTCTTTGGAACATTTGCTTCGTTTCTACATCAATTTCATCTTGTTTTAGAGCCATAATGAAAGCGTCAATTTCTTTCGAAGATGTACCAGTTTCACGCCCCATAGCTAATGCCAGAATTTGCATAATCAATTCGCTATCAACGCTTCCGTTACGTTGTTTTTTACTGAGCGATACGAATTTTGAGAAGAACTCAGTTGAAGCAACTTCATTAATGAAGCCCATAATTTCTTCTCCAGCTTTTGCACGAAGCAATTCAATCTTAGTCAATGCAGTACCACCGTTCAAACGTTGGAACAATTCTTCACGTTGTTCGGATGTGATATTCCGAACAGTTACAACGAAAAGGCTGTAATCATTAAATTCTTCTTTCAACTCTTTCGGCAAATCTCTGTAGAACATCCCTTCGACTTCAATAAAGAAGGGATTACCGTCAACATCTTCTGCTAATACAGCTGGTGTATCTTTCTCAAGTGCGAATTCGTTATTGTAGAATCGCATGATAGCAGTCAAACGTTGCTTACCATCAAGCATCCAAATGAAGTTGTCTGCATCCGATTCTTCTGTGAAAAACTGTGGAATAGGATAGTTGTCAAGGACTGAGTGAATCAGCATGCTGTTTTGTTCATCACTCCATACATTGTTACGTTGTATCGCAAGATCAAAACGAAGCCTTTTACCCTTACGAAGCATCGTGCTAATCTTCAATTCGCTTGGAGAGAGTTTCATTTTACCTTTAACTTTTTCGTTCCCAATCACCACACCGCCTTTGTTGTCATTAGTCACATCAGTTGTTGGAGGTGTTGTTGGAGGAGTTGCCGCAACAGAGGTAGGGATTGATGGAATAGATGGTGGAGTTGGAGTTGATTTAGGGTTGTTTTTTTTCGTAGACATTTATTTGTCCTCATTTCGATTTAGTTTATTTTATTATCATGATAAGTTATGTTTATTTTACACCAGTTATATGTTAAAGACATTTTACCATGTGGTGTGTACAAAGTGCAATGGATTTGTTACAAAAATTCCCTTTAGCAATTATTCATTCAATTCCACATTACCCCTCTACCTTGTTCGCTTCATCTAAGTTAAATTATAAAACATTCGATTTCTACTGTCAATAGAAATGGGTATATATCTGTGGATTCATGATCATCACTTTTCAGTTCCGACAAATTTGTTCGATTTCTTCAAAATGTCGATTTTAAAACCCTTATATTCACTGGTTAAAACAGCTGCAAAATCGTAAATAAAATATGCATTTCATATAAGGTGTACAACGACACACCACTTAATCAATGTGTCGTGCTTTTCTGAAGTTAATATAATTTATCAACAAGAAAAGCTATACCTCTTTCATCAACATCTATTTCTAATATTCTTCTCAAGTAAGTGATGTTAGCCTTAATGAAAGTTTTAGAGAAATTGTTGGCATCCCTCTCCCTTCTTGAGATCGTCATATATATGGTGGGATGAATTTCCCTTATAACCCAATATAAGTACTCCCTTACTTTGTTAGAAGGAAACAGGTTAGTCTTCTCTTGGTGTACATGTCTCAATTCGTGTGTCATAGTAGATATAAAGAGGATTTTCCTTATGTCAGATATAGAATATTTGTCACTATAACGCTCATAACCTCCTTCGTCAGACAAATAGTATGCAACTATGTCATTCACAGGATCATAAAGCGCATTCATACTTGGATTCAAATAATCTTTCAAAATAGTATTGTGCCAGTTCTTTTCTTTTAGATAGTTGCCCATCTTTTCTTTATCGTCAAAAAGATGTATTTTTTCAGGAAAGTAAGTTTCGTCAAAAATGTTAAAGAATGTTTCCAGTTGTTTATCCGTAAAGTCATTTGTAATATTAACAATTTCCATAGATTTGATTCCCCTTCGATCAGTGAGCAACTTTAATTGAGCGCATTGTTTCTGCATCATCTACACTCACGCTGTAACTCTTACCTTGTTTAAGCAGCTTGTCACCAAGATTGTAATCTTCCATCATTACTACCATTGTTTTATTCGCGTTGATTGACTTAACACTGTGATTACGTTGTTTGAACATGTTTATTCCTCCTGTTATAGTAAAACCGTTATTTCCCTTGCTTGCTGCCTTATTTTAGCTTGCAACATTGGTATTTCATTTTCTATATGTTTTATTTGTTTTTCCCATCTCTTTAGTTGATTGACTAGATTTGTGATTTCAGCATCAGTCTGAGCATTCATAATATTGAATCGCAAAGGATATATATGTGCATTAGCTTCTGCAATTCGGTAGTCTTTATGATCTAATGCAGTCTTTTCCTTTGCTACAAGTGCATTTAAATTTTCATGCATAAGACGCATCATGTCTTTTTCTATATTTTTAGGAATCCTGAATTTTGATCTTGTATGTTTTCTTACCGAAATAATCACCTCATAATCCAAACTCACATTAATTTCTGCAACGAAATCTTCACCGACAGGAACCCCATAACAATGACTTCTGTTTTGTGGCTTGCCAGATTCTGTGGTTACGCACAAGTATGTTGCCATTTTAAGATATTTTCTAAAGAAAAGTAAAGCTTCATCCTTGTCAAGATCAAACCTTTCTTGTGCACGTACATATGCATGATGAGTCATGCATATCGTATCAGGATTCAATTGCGGCGTTGTAGTTTGATTAGTAATCATTTTAATTCTCCTATCAATCCATTTTATTATATTTCTAATGTTTATGTTCATTTTATTTCACTGCTTTACATCTTGTTAAAATGGTTTGTTTAACTCCTTTGAATTCCTCATGGCCTTTAATCGTTCCAGCAATCGTGACTGTTTCATCTTCTGGCAATATTCCTCTATCAGACGTGCAATACCATACAAACTTATTACCTGTTGTTTCATCTAACATTGTATGAATATAGGTGAGTCCATAGTACCCTTCATTGTAAAACACATCTTCTATCTTCACTGTTACCTGAACTTTTTGACCAACTGCACCTATGTAATTGCTCTCTGGAAGTGATTTTTTATCTGCTAATTTCTTCGATGTATATTCTTCTTGCTGTTTAGCAATCTCTAAGCTTTTCAGGTAAGTTCCAATTAAACTTGATGCAATCCCTATATTCTTTCTGTCTAGTCCTGTTGTAGCACTTACCACTTTAAGATTGTGCATGTAATTATCCAAATGTTTACCTTCAGCTGTTTCATCCTTCAGCCACTGCATTGCAGCTGCTACTAGCGCCGTAGCTTCCTCTGTGAATGATTCAATTAGGTTGCCCCTTGCGAATGTATGCTTGTCTGGATACATTGCGTCTAATGCTCTGTAGCAAGTTGGAGTTTCATTTGCATTAGACATTGCTTTGCTCAAGTATCCATGACGCAAAGTAATCTCTGCTACGTACTGTAAATATGTTTCTGTATGAATTAAGGTACTACCGCCGTTAGATTCTGTGGCCTTGTCAGCTGTTTCTAGTGCATCTATGAGATATTCAGCATACCTTGCATAGTTTTCTGGATCAGGATGCCCTACAAAGTCCTTCAGGCAGCTCTTGCCAACTTGGAATATCTCACCGTGGCTGTTTTGCACAAGATATGTGTTGTTGCGTTTACGGTCAGTGTTACAGTGCTCACAGATTGATTTTGCTGTTCTATACTTCACTGGGATATCCGCTTTAGGCATAGACTTGATTACGTTTCCTTCAGGCAAGTGTTGAATAGTGCCAAGGAAGCCATAACCCTCAAGGACAGGGCTTTTACCATGGATCATAACATGTATAAGTTTGGTGACTGTTTTATCCTTGTTGATTACTTCGGAATCGCCTACAGTCTCTATTACAATTTCAGGCATACCCATCTTCACAGCTTTCTTGTTTAAAGAGTTTATCTTTTTGTTAAGCGTAGGCATGTTCTCTACTGGAACATGGAACGTTGATTTAATTTCTGGCATTTCATTCATTTTACACACCTCTTTCATTATATTTAACATCTGTTTTATTTCTGACACACGCTATTAATCGTGTGTCAGACACTTACATTAATCCAAGTTTTATAAGCATGATTGATTTTCTCATATGAACATGCTCTAATCTAAGCGTCCCTACAGTAGAGTGTTTTGAATACTCTGAGTCATCGGAATCTTTGATTAAAGTGAAGAAGCGTTCAACTTTATTTGAGAATTCTTCAGAAGTCCATCCTTTTTCTATTGCTTTTTCCGCTGCAATGAATAAAATCGGAAAGTGTGCTTTTCCTCTCGCTTTACGTACACGTTCCAGTGTAGGGGCTAGATATTCCACAATTTTTAACATCTGTTCTTTATCTAAAACGTTATTCTTATCTGTAGTTGTTACGTCTGAAGAAGTGTAGTAGCTCATCACACTTTTAGATAGCAAGTCTGAATCTCTGTTTAAGTAATAATAAATAGTTCTTAATGACTCTTCTCTAGCAATTGCACCTGTCAGTGATTCATTTTTATTATAGCTTTTTAAATAATAAGTTTGTAATACATCAGCGATTTTTTTAAAAACACTCATAAAATTCTCATTAGTGATATTCAATAAAAACTTTGTTTTTAATTGCGGTATTTCAAAGTCGCTCATATCAGGTTTTTTATCCTTCATTGTTTTTCTCCTTATTTCATATTTACAATCCTGTTTAGGAATGTATTTCTAGCGCTGAACGTGTTCAGCACCAGTATATATCCCTAAGATTTTAATTGATCTGGCTTATAGTACTCACAGCCAAGCTTCTTAAAGTCGTTATCCCATGTGACTACAGCAATACCACTTGCAATAGATTTCGCACTGAGATAACAGTCTACAATGTCTATGTTGCCTTGATTTTTAAATGTTTGCAAAGCGAATCGCATAAAATCATCTTCTAATTTTATATTATCAACCGTTGTTAGATGAAGTAATGCATCACCAACCCTGTCATTGGTGATCTTGAATACTGATTTCAGTATCCAACATGTTTCAATGATGACAGGGGAAGGTATGATCATTTCATACTCACCAGATTCAAGCATTTTTGATATGCCTTCATATTGTACTTTGTCGTCTTTGGTAAGTATTCTTACAAGTATGTTTGTATCTGCTAACAGTTTCATTTTGTATCCCCTTTACTGTAACTCTCACCTACAAATCCTTGTGCGGCTTCCCTAGCTTCTTGAAAGTCGTACTCCTGATCTGTTTTAAGAATGCCCACAACATCAAGCAAACTCTTTTTCTTGCTTACTTGAATCTTTACCTCTCCATTGTCATCCATCAAGAAAAGAATTTTATCATCCTTTGCAATGCCTAAATCTCTTCTAATCTCAACTGGAATTAACATTTGGCCTTTTGAAGTAACCTTGCCTGATTCATACACTTTAATCACATTAACACCTCCAGTAACACAATTATACAATGTAACACTTTGTAAGTAAAGTATTACTTTTTAGGCTGTGTAATATACATTGAGTATATTTTTTTTGGAATTGCATTTCTAACGCTGAGTGATTTCAGCGTCAGTATGTAAGCCCAAAGTTGTTTAGGATTGATTTTTTCTGATAAGTTTCACATCAATAAGCTCTCTGTGTTCTGAAAGGTCTAGAACATCAAATGGTATGCTCAAGAATATCTCTTTATCTTCATCTGACAGGTCTTTGAAAGGCTTAAAAATGTAACTACCGTCACCAATAGTGTTATTTATATATTCCCTTATAGTTGTGACAACCTCTTTGCCGTCAATGATTACATTGTCAATTATAGAAATTGCCAAACCATTATGCGTTGACATAGATTGTAGAGGTACAATGAAGTTTAGTTTGTGTATAGCGTCCCATTCTCTTTCTGGCTTTCTTTCTCCAATTTCAAGTTTAATTAATTCTGATATTGTAAGCTGCTTCTTTTTCATAGTATCACCTCATTAGTTTAAAATTAGTTGTTTTTATGCATCTTAGCTTTACCATTCACAAGTAAGTGTTCACCGTTCCATTGTACTTCATTGATCTGTGTAATTTCCCATTTCTCATCGATCTCAACATTTATGATAGTACCAACTTTGACAACAGTTCCACTTTGGAACTTGTAAGAATAAAATGGATATTCTGCTGGTTTGAACTTTTCATATTGTTTATTTTGTTTATACTTCTCATAATCTTTATAGTATTCAGCAGTTGTTTCAACACTGGTATGTTCTGATGTTTCAATGTTCGGATACATCGAGTACTCTTCAGCTGTTATTTTAGAGCATTTAATATTTTCTGATTCTCCAACATTCAGTTTCATGAACAGACCAAAATCGTCAGCAATACCTATATCACCCACACGAACCTTGTTTACATCCACACCTATTCTACTCATCAGTTGTGGTACAGAAAGCAAATTCTGATCTTTAAAATGTATGTCACACTTTCTGTCCTTCATTTCTTCACTACTAATTACACCTTCCCACACTTGCAAATCTTCCTCGCCGTTATACTGCCAAGTCAGTTTACCACTCATGTTAATTCCTCCTGTGTTTTAGGATATAAACGTACTGGCATTTCAGTTACATCATACACAATCGACTGATAAGCGCTGTCGTTGTCTACATAGCTGTTAGAAATAAGATCAAAAACAACTGTCACCATTTCTTCTATAGACATATCTTTTTCTTCAAAATCAAACATCATTGTTTGTTTGTTTTCTTGAAGCTCTTTAGTTATTGCATCTTCAAAGCTTTCACCTTGCAAGACATATTCTTCGCTAAATCCCTCATCGTTTACTTCAATGACTAGATAAGTACGCAACACTTATTCACCCTTTCTGTTTTGCTATCTTGCAACTTCCATTGGAACATCTAAGTGAAACTGTTTAGATGTTCCTAGCAAATTACAGATTCTTATTTTCTATTCATGTCTTCAATCACTTCGTTCAGTGGTTTAATCTCTGGTTCTTTATGAATCTTTACCTTACCTTCGATAAGAGGTAAAGCTTTTTCAATTTCATTTTTCAAGTGTTTAGCGGCGTTCTCAGAATCCATTTGGATAACTACACGATACATCTTTATTCTCCTCCCTACATTTACTTATATTTGTGAGTTTAAATATAGTGTTTTACTTTCCCACAATGATGTCCTGTCAATTTCCACCTTGCTATTACTCTCATTCATAACAATGCATATTTCATTGTCTATTATTTCATATATTACAACATACATATCCCATCCTGCATGATACAAACGTTTTGACGCTCTCCACGATTCATCACTTAGATTGAACCTGTTCCCTTTAGTTTCAATACTCTTTGGATTTGGGTTTATAAAATCACATTGAATATTATTGGACTTAATGTACTGGTAATAGTTCATTAGCATTACCATGTCGCCAGCGGATATATTTTCTTCGTGATCCACTTCGTTAGTTGTGTTATTAAATGTGCTAAGTGTACACACACCATCATATTTTTGCTGTGAAATTTGCATTGTTCTATTGTTGTTAGCTTGAAACTCAATTTTCTCCATATTGTCTCATTCTCCATTCTTATTATCTTTTAGAATATCACTATAACGCAACTTCCATTGAACCATCTAAATATATCTGTTTAGATGGTTCTAGCAAATTACCTTAATTTACTCTTTACTGTACACAACTTTTCTACCATAAGTGATTTTAGAAATGTGTTTACATGTTAAAACTTCATTTTCCGCATCTCTCCATTGTCCAGCTTCTAAATATTTTAACAATTTATCACCTTGTTTACTTGTAGAAAAATCATAATCAGTAAAATAATCTTTGTTGTTCAGCTTTCTTAAAAGCCTTTCTTTATCAAGTCTATCTGTTATTTCTTTGCTTTTATACATGAATTCAACTGTTACAGTCTTGGCCCCTTCTAACTCTCTCAATGCGTTATTTAATTGCATTTCCCAATCGTCCAGTACTTCATTTTTACTAATGACTGTTTCTACTTCATGGCTGAAAGATTTTATATTAATATAAGAGTCTTTCAGTCCTTCAAAATAAGACTTTACATACTCTTCAAAGTCTATTAATCCATAAAGGATGTCAGCGCACTTTTGTTTACTTATCAACTCTTTAAAGACTGGCTTCTCTACTTTTCCACCGTTGCTTAACATAATATTTCTGGCTGCTTCTTTTACCTTGCCCTTGTCTTCACTGTTTAATTCTGTTATCGGAAGTGACTCATAAAATGCAGGGAAAAGGAATTCTGTAACTTTCTTGTTGTATTCCTCGATTTTGCTGTAAATATCATATGTGTTGTTTGGATAATCTTTTTGTTCCAAACTACCTACATTTAAGCCATGTTGATTAATGACATAAACGTCGCCATTTGATACAATCGCATATGGGATTAATTTTGTATCAAGATCAGAAATAAAGTTGATGTTATCATAACCGTAGTCACCGAATACACATTTTCCTGTCCCAATAGCAACCTGTGTAAACAACATATGCTGTCTAGCTCTGTCAATTGAGAATTGTTGTTCGTTAGATAGTACCTTTTGTACGAATTCATTTAATACTGTTGTTGTTGTCATCTTATTTTTCTCCTATCGTTGTTTATTAAACTTCGTTGTTAGAATGTTTTTGTGCATATTCCAGACGCTTTCTTGACTCAGCTTCTGTTACATCCAATGTTCTGGCAACGACTTGAACAGCCTTGTCGAATCCCCATAGTGCAATAAATTCATGAATACCATCGGTATGATACACTTTGTTTTCCATTATTCAACATCATTCCTTTGATTGATTTTTTCTTGCGACTTCCATTGGATCATCTATACATTGCTGTTTAGATGATCCTAGCAAGCTACAAAGTTGTTTTAGGTGTTATAGTAATAGCGTATCCTTCAACTTCTACCATAAGTGCAGATATATCTTTTCTTTCCAGTCCACTGCCACGATACTTATTGAGAACAACATTTTCAGCTTCTGATTCACTATTTGTAACAACAAATTCACTCAGGTAGCCGCTACTGTCGTCTGACGATGCGTAGGTAACGTGATACAAATTCATCATTATCACCCTTTCCAACCTATGATATGATTATTGTCTAAAGGTAATCTATTGTATCCAATATCTTCAAACAATTTTATCGTTTCATTACATATATAACTTTTGGTTTCTGGAACTGCTATAACACCCCATTGCACCACTTCATTCCACGATACACCATCAGTAAACAGTGACCAATGATCGATTCCACGTGATCCATAATCGAATCCACCGTAAACCTTAATATCGTCAATCAAGTAGATTAATTCAGTATCATCTTTCCCTGAAGCCATCGAAGAGTCATCTAAAAGCAATTCTTCAATATGTTTTTTGTATTGTTCTTTAGTAATACTCATGCTTTCACCCCTCATTACATTATATTGCAACTTCCATTGGGCTACCTAAACAATTCTGTTTAAGTAGCACTAGCAAATTACAATTCAGCTTTCTGAAACCTGTTTTTTCTCTCAGCTGCATATTCTTTTTTGAAAGTTTTTACAAACCATCCGTTAAAGTTTCTCAATTCAGCAAAAGAAGCATTGAAGTTGTTTTTGGCTTCTCTCCACTCTGGCATTAGCTTAACATGATCAGGTGTGCCGCCAAGTGGCGATACTCCATATTTTTTAAATCCTCTTAACTTAGCAGAATCAGCATTGTTTTTTCTTTCTAAACTCTGTTGAACTGCCTTTGCTTCATCATAAGAAAGCATGCTGTTTGTTATTGACATACTTGTTTTCACTCTCCTGATTCATTATACGATACTGCAATCATCAGGCAATGTTTGTTTGCCTTTTGAGAATCCGAATATTTTCGGCTTCCCTGAAACATTCAAACGTTGCTGTTTAGTTGAAATACATTACAACTAAAGTAATGACAAACTGGATTGTAGCTATTCCACTAATCAGTGTTACTTTGTCTTTCAATCTGTAATCGGCAGGGAAAATCTTGAACATTGTTGGATTCCTTCTTTCAGTTTTAGTAGGCTTTGAAGCCCCCATGATACCGCCTAACACTTGTTTAAGCGGCACTAGCAGGATTCAAATACATTCCCATTCGACTATCTCAAAATTATTGCATCTAGCAAAAGATTTTGCTTCATCCATTTCATAAAACTTTACCCTTGATTCCTGACCGCCTGTTTTACACTTGAACTTAATTTTCCACATTATTTTACTTCTCTCCTGTCTAATATTGATTATCGTAAGTATGATCAAGACTGTTTAACAAGGTTCAAACTTACCACATATGTTCAGGAATGTTTGTTGTAGTGTCACGCAATTCAATACTCATATCTTCGTCATCGACCATTTCCATTACTTGGTCATATCCTACAACCTTCACAAAGCCACATCTTCTATAACCTTTTCCTTTGATGTGATACCATCTTGAAAGGTTGTGTTTTTTGTAAGTAACCATCATTTCTACAATTTCTGTAGACATAATTTCTTCTTTAGTTGGTTTTGTCATCTGCAATCACCCTTTTCAGTTTGGTAGGTGTAAACCTCCATAATACCGCTTAAAGTCTGTTTAAGCGGCACTAGCAAGTTACGCTCCAATTTTGTTCAATACGTTATAAAAGGTTCTGTTATGAGGGCTATCCAAGTCTTTGCATACATCCATGATGAAGGCTATTAGTCCTGCATAACCATTCTTTGCCTTAACTTTAGTTTTTAAAAATTTGTACGTGTATTCGTTGCATTCCTCAATTTTCAAGATTGTTGTACCATGATCGTTCAAGACAACAAGTTTACCATTGAAGAATCCAAAGTGTAGATGCTTGATAACTGTTTTGTCATCGTATTTGTACAATCTGTATTTCTCCATAAGCTGGAACGTGTTAGCTTTAGGTTTCTGCTGTTTGGCAATGTCTAACGTTTCTGCCTTAACAACTTCAACACTATCACCGTTAGTAGCAAGCCAGTATTTAGAATCTTCATTGTATACACGCTTTTGTTCTTTCTTCAAAAACTCGATAGAATCAAAAGCACAATCTAATGATTGACTGTAAAACTGAATACGCTTGTCACGATCCTTGAACATGTATATCCCATCTTCAACCTTCTTAATAGCTGTAGCGTAGTCATCAATGTCCAAAATTTTTTCTTTAATAGTCATCTGCAATCATCCTTTAGTTTTAGTTTTGGAATTGTTTAAACTTCCATGGAATACACAAACTTTCCTGTTTATGTATTCTTGCAAGGTTAAATGGTGTACACAATATATTCATTAGTTTCGGCTACTTGAATATAATTAGCTTCTGGCATTTCTTCTTTAGTTAGTAATGCATATTCAACTTCTGCATCTTCAACTAGTGTGAAAGTACCCTCAGCCCACCAGTAAATATCTTCAGCGTTCATATTCATCAATTCAGCTAATACTTTTCCTTTTTTAGCCATAATTTCGTCCATCTGCAATCATCCTTTTTTATTTGGTTTTGGAGTTTCTAAAATCTCCATTGGTGCATTCAAACATCGCTGTTTAAATGCCCTAGCAAATTTTAGTATGCATTTATTTCCTGTTCGATCTTATCTTGATATTCTCCCAGAAACCGCTTTAACTTTTCTGCAATGCGTCCACATTCTTTATATGCTCTTAATGCTTGCCTACTAGCAATGTCGTAACCAAAGTTAGTACAAAAGTGTTTGAAATTCTCGCTTACCTTGTATTCATCTGCATTTCTGATTAATGTATGAAGCACATCTATTTGACTAGGTTGTGCATTGCTGAAATGCATGACAGTTAACTGTTTTCCTCTAAATCTCAAAACAACTTTGTATTGCTTCATAGCGTCTCTATAATCGTTATACTGTCTTTGTTCTACCTCTTTGATCACTTTGGGCTTAACCCTCTTTGCTGTTTTCATTGCAATCATCCTTTTTGTTTGGTAGGTTCAAAACCTCCATCGGAATACATAAGCACTTCTGTTTATGTATTCCTAGCAAGTTTTAAAGATTAGATATTCCAAGTAATAACAACATCAACCATTAAGTCATAGTATGTATGTTGTGTATTCATTAAATAATGTCCTTTCAGCCATGTGGCGCGGTGGTCACTATTCATAAAATAAAACAGACTATTAAAAACCTCTGTTTGTCCTTCATCGTGATTATTAACAATGAAGTTTTCTATATAATCGGCTTGAGTGTAAACAACAATATTTAAATCTTCATTCTCAATATCTTGGTTATGTTCTCTGATATCATCAGCAATCCATTTCAAGCCATTAAGAAGTGATTCTAAAGTAAAGTTGTTTTCCATCATGTTAGCTGTATCGCCATATTCATCAACAACAGCTTTACGAATTTGATCCCCTAAATCTTCCATGCGGTCATACTCTTTGGGGTAATCAAAACAAGATGCCCAACCATACTGACTTTCTAACTGTTTTTTCTCCATAATCAATTTTACGATTTCTTTAATTGTATCCATCTGCAATCATCCTTTTTGTTTAAATTTTTGGGATTATTAAAATCTCCATTGGTCTACATAAACAATTCTGTTTAGGTAAACCTAGCAAATTTTAAGTTCATTTTATTATTCTTCTGGTACACCATATTCGGATGGAATTTCTACGTTGCATTCATCGCATATGAAAGGTTCACCTTCAAAGTGAATGAATGCTTTTTCGATATTATCATGATCCTTGTTGGCGCTTGTGGGGCAAAGAATTCTGCCATCCATATCAATATAAGTCAACGTATATCCACCTATTGACGATGTTTCAGGCAACATTCCATTATTCGCTTTGATCATTTGTTTGATATCAACTCTACTTAACATCTGCAATCATCCTTTAGTTTTAATTTGAGATTTAAAAACCTCATTGGAACACTCAAGCATTTCTGTTTAAGTGTCCTAGTGGATTTTAAATGTCTAACATTTCTTTCTGCATCTGCTTGATAAGCTTGTTAATTGCTTTCTTCATTTCATTTCTCCCATTTCCTTCAGTTCCAAATGTCTTTACTGGTACTTCTGGATAACCGTTTCTTTCCTGATCAAAAGGACGTTCTTCGAATCCATTGTCAAAGTCTCGCATTACATAACGTTTAGAATCTGTTTCAATGAATTTCCCATCTAACTTTGGTGAAATTGTTACAGTCATGTCTCTGTTAAATTCCTTCAATCCATATGATAGGAAATGATTTAAACGCTTCAAGTCTCTTTGAAAATATTCACCTCTAGCCTGAACAATCTCAATTGAAAATCTCGCATCAACCTGATTAAATCCACCTGCATTAAAATCAACAAGTACATGTATTTCGTTCATCATCTGCAATCATCCTTTAATGTTTGATAGGGTTAAACCCTTCATTGGAATATCTAAACATTTCTGTTTAGACACCCCTAGCAAGGTTTAAACTATAGTGCGTTTAAATGTGAATGTTTCGTTCTCTAGCAGAAATACACGTTCAGGATTGGAGAAACCACAATCCTTTAATATACTTTCAGTACCTCGTGGCCCTTGCCCATAAAATCCTGCACCTACTCCATGCAGTACAATTTTGAAACCGTCAGTATGTGTCAGCGTGAATATGTAGGCATGTGGTAACTTGTATTCCATTTTGGCTACTGTAAAGCCAAACATATCAACATGCTTTTTGATAACGTCCCACAATGCCAAGCATTCTTTTGTCCCACCTTTTGCGTGTGGTGCAAAAGCAATGTCCATAATTACGTCACCTTTTTCTAGGTTCTGTAACCGCTTGGCAAGGCGTTTTGTTCCATATTGTTTAGAATCTACATTACCCTTATGTTTTCTGTATGCTGTTACCATCTGCAATCATCCTTTTCGGTTTTGTTTGGAAATTAATTTTCCATTGGAACCTCTAAACATCGCTGTTTAGAGTCCTAGCAAAATTAATTTGATTCTGTTAAATATGCAGGTTTAACTTCATGTTCTATATATCCATACACTTCCATAGGCGATAAGTTTTCTTTTGCTGGTACATAATCTTCTTCTATTTCCCATTTTTCATGCTTGAACCATTTGGTCATGACAGCACATTCACATGTACCATCCGTGTAATAAATTACAGAAACAATAACATTTTTTGTAATTTCTACACGTTCTTTTAATTTTACAACTTTACTCATCTGCAATCATCCTTTTAATGTTTAGTAGGTTTTAAAACCTCTATTGATTCCGCTAACACTGTTAACGGAACCTAACAAGTTTTATTTTACCACTTTTGCGGTCGTGGGTTACCTATGATAGTTCCCACTATCGTCAAATCCTTTTTGGACTGGATATCCTTCCATTTCAAACTGTTAATTAATTGTTGCGTTCTGCTCATCTGCAATCATCCTTTTTGGTTTAGTTTAGGAAAATTTAAATTTTCCATTGGAACACATAACCATTGCTGTTTATGTGTCCTAGCAAAATTTAACCCTCGCAATAAAGATATCCATTGTCATCTAACCAAAACGCGAATGTGACACCAGCTTCCATTTGTTCGTGGACATGATCCACAATACGTTCTTGAACTGCTGGTTCGAATAGTGCTTTCAATTGTTCAAGTTCTTCACGCTCACATTTAATCCATTCAGGATCATTTCCAGAATCCCAGTTCCGTGTATTCACCATTGCATTCTTCATCACGCTATTCATTTCATTCATCCTTTTTCATTATATTTTACACTTGTGCAGTGTTTTCAAAGTCCAACTGTTTAGACTCTCAAAACACCACACACTAGACAGGATACACAACGTTTGACCGCTCCATATCCTGTCTAACATGTGATTAAGGATGATGATTGCCCTTTATAACCCTACTGCTCATATCGTCGCATTCAGGCTATAAAGACCGCTGTTTTCTGGATTCGCGGTTTCCTTTGCAGTTTTCAAAGAGTATGCAATAACTTAAATGGCGTATCGCGCTTTATGCCGTGCAGGGTTTTCTATGGCTTAACCCCGAAACCGATTCATTATACTTTACACCTGTAAGGGTTATGTTCTTGTGTCGTTCGTGTGTGTCTCCCTTACAAGACTTACTATACAGGATAACTTTTAATGTTGCAACATTAATTCTATACTTTTCACAATTTGTACATATTCGTTCAAAAGTATGATATTTCGTTAACTAACGCATTACATGCGTTTTGATATGTGGTATATACGCGTGTGCGTACACACACATACGCACACATACGCACACATTATTAGTAGTCGCTTACACACTCTCTATATGCCCTATTCTGTCGAATGACCACGCAATTAGTAGTCTAGTATGGGTAATGATATAAGGCATCCTAGAAGGCTTAATAAAGCGCTTACATACATGGACGTCATTATCTCTCTATATCTGTCGGTGACACGTCCACATATATACAGTATATACGTTCCTATACTATGTGTCGTTATCGATTACCATCTAATTCCATAATATCATAGATATCTATTTACATTATATGTAATATAGCAACTGCTCATATTTGGATTTTACTTCCAGTTAATGCCGGCTATCCATAAATGGATATAGATTCATATATTATACATATATTTACTATTTATATAAATGTGTCTGATATGTGAACAAATATTGGATGTATTATCCAGTGATTCTATTAGCAGTAGAATAGACGTTTTTGAGCATATATGAGTGATGCCATGCATGAATATACATGTAAGCGTACTTTCATACACTATTTATGCATATTTATTCATAGATTTCGGGAAATAACTAAAATGAAAGCGTTTGCAAACCGTTGGTACTACTGGTTATTTCCCAATGTAAACGCTTTCGTTCGATTAGAACGATGTATAAAGGTTTAGTCGGGTTAGTGGTCACCTTGATTGATTTGAGACGGTTATAGATGGGAACATATGAGTGCTTGACAATATAGTATATGTTGTGATTCATATATTTTTACCATCCTTTCCCATATATGATAGATTACATTTCTTGGAATTATCTAGATTGTACACAATTAAATTTCTCTTGATGTTATCTTTAGTAATGCATTAAATATACATATAATATACATTTATTTAATTTCTATAAATTAGATTGTACACAATATAGTTTTACAAGATTCAGTTGGTTATGACCTAGTGCGAGATATATAGATGACGCAATTAGATTGCGTACAATATAGTTTTCTATCATTAGATTTGGTACGGTTTTATTTGGGATGATAAGATTTTATCTGACAGAATTGCGAGTGATATAGTTGTGGGAAACGGGTTTGGTGTCTTCAGCAGATTTTGCGCTGTTTCAATATACGTCAACTTAGCTCACATAAAAGCTACATAGTAAATTTGACACAATTCTCACATATTCATGTCAGCTATTCTCAGCCGGTTCTTGACCACCTATTCCATGCCTATTTTAGCCATATTTTGGATATTCATAGTGTCCTGATCGGTCGGTGTCGTCAAACTATAATTTTACGTCATGAATATGGGGGGTGGTTACAACTTTTACAACCTTTTACAGCTAAACATACCCCATGGGCACACCAACAGACCGACCTCGCAATCATTTCGGCCCTGATCCCGTTCTACGCCTTTGATTATGTACCTTAACTCCTACACCCATCGATCCAGATCACGTCTTACATGCGATTCTAGCCGTTTTGACACACACGTAAACCCACAAACACGTTAACGTAGACTCCTTTGTTTTACTAAGGAGAAACGCCAGATCAGGGAGGGGGTATATTTCAACTTTTGGACATCAATTATCACTTTGAGCATACCGAAGTACCTTATATTTTAATAGATTTTACGTCAATTATATTTGACTTCATTATATATACTAAAAACCAATACTCCTATTATACGACTTTCCAGAACAACTCTCAATGAATTTTGACCAACCGACCCAAAATCCGACATCCAGAAATTTACATGGCTCGATATGGATTTACATAGCAAATTTCTTATTATTTACATGTAATTAGTTTCACTGCTTTCATTCTATATATAGTTATTTATTACTTATTTTATGCATTTGTCATACATTTGTCGTACAAGATTTATCCTGTTTGTCATACAAGTGTCATACAACTTGGTTTTGTCGTACATTTGTCGTACATTTTGCTCTAAAAAGCCTTGTTTTTGTATGACAAATGTGATACAATGGCTATATTGAGTGATTTTATACCAATTTAGGAGTGATTTTGATGGCAAAAGTAGTTAAAAAGCTAAAAGTTGTTGGACTTGACCATGGTAACGTCTTCTATAAATCTTATGCAGGGCCAATTGTTAAGCCCTTGATCCTACCAAACCAGTTTGTACGTAAAGACCTTATGCAAGCTGATAGCGCATTCCAAAGCAAAGCAATTCTACATGAGTATGAAACTAATAAATTTGACAATGAGACCTGGCTTTGGGGTGAAGACATCTATAAAGCACTCAACCCAATCAACACATATACTGAACAAGATAGATACACTCAAAAATCATATAAGATAATGACTGAGTTTGGTCTTTCAGAAATGCTAGAAGATGGCGATAACGCAATTGTGGTTACAGGTATGCCATCTTCACAAATTGGATCACCATATGAAGCAGATTTGAAAAGTGTAATTACTGGTGCTCACGTGGTTACTAAAAACAAGGATGATAAAGTGTATAAAATTCAAGATACGATTACACTTTCGCAGCCTATGGGTACTCTTATGTACATTTATTTAGACGATGAAGGCAAAGTTGTAGATGAAGACATTACAAATGAATATATTGGCATTTTAGACGGTGGTGGAGGAACGTTTGATATTGACGGAATTCGTGAGTTGCAACCAGAGCAAAAAGATAGGCTCACTATCCATCAAGGGCTTTATGGAGTGTATGAAAAAATTGCGGATTACATTAATCGAGAGCATCCTGAAGCTAGAGCAACGGCTAAGTTAGTTGAGTTTCAAGTCCTTGGAGATAATCCAGAAAGTTATAAGATTTCAAAAAGACTTTCCATGGACATCAGTAAAGTAAAAGATCAACTTTTCAGTGCTTATGCTGAAGATATCTTCCCACAAATCAATCAGCGTTGGACAAGTCGTAGCAAATTTGACCGTTTATATATGACTGGTGGAAGCAGCACACCACTATTCAAATACTTCAAACAATGGGAGAAGGACTTGATCTTAATCAGTGATGTTAAGCAACATACGCCACTTCCAGCTGACATTAAAGTACCACAAATGGCCAATGTAATTGGCTTCTATAGATACGGAGTATTGACTGCTAACGCTATGGCACAAGCTTGATGGTGACACCATGAATACTAGAATAATATTCCGAATAAGCGATACAGACTTCAGCGAGACAACTGATTATCTTTGGTTTACTGATTATCACGATAAAATGGTGAACAAGTCTAAATTTTATCGTGATGCAGTGATCCCAAAGATCAGTGCAGCTCGTAACGGCGAGACTGAATCTTTTGATAAATTGATGCAATACGTAAGCCTAATGGGAATTGACAAGGTGTTGAAGGCAATTGAAAACCCTAGCACTTCTAATGCAGTTACTGAAGAGCAGATGAAGAGCATCATTAGTAACGTGTTGCAGTCTGTGCAGTCAAAAGGTGTCAATGTTTCACCTGATCAACAAATGGAGATCATTGAAGAAGTGAGTAAGCCACGTGATCCTACAAAGGATGAATTGAACAAGCTTCTCAAACTAGGTAAAAACTTTTACACGTAAGTTAAGGCAGGACAATCGTCCTGTCTTTTTCTTTTGTCATAATGTCAGAAAGAACGACATAGCTATAGATAAGAACTGACATGCTTATTACGCTCTAGCAGCCATAGTAGTATGCCTAAGCATATAGAGCGAATACAGCACGGTAGCAGGGGTAGCAAGCGAGTCTGGTGTGCTTACAACTATATCTGTGGATATGTGGACAATTACACACGCTATGCTGCCTTTTAAGAGATTCTATCCACACATGCCACTATGGCTAGTACTTAGCAGCTAGAAGAGCGACATTCTCAGCACAGTCGGCACTACTCCAATATTTACGCATAGACTCCATATAGTCTTCTTGCATTCTTCTTGATAGAACCCCGTAGTAATAGCCGCCAAGAGCATCATCGGACTCATCTACAGATACAGCATTTTTCACACCATTGATCAACTTACGCTTAAATCTATTGTTTACAGTCTTCCAGACAGATCGGATAGAATCCCAGCTGGTATGGGAAAAGTTAGAGCAGCCTTTCTTGATAGCAACACAAGTTGTCTTCCAGAGCGACACAATGGTTTCTGGTTGATGCCCGTAGAAAGGGTTGACGATCTCAAGGAATTCTTGAGGTACGTGTTTTAGGGTTGTCTCTTTTTCACATTGATCAAGAGGAGTGAATCCTTTATCGATATTATCGTTTAGTTTAAGATTTAATGTATTTAGATTTTTGTTAGGATCACTATTGGAGTCACTATTCAGGTTCTTATAGGGAATTTCAGAAACCGCTTCGGCCTTAGAGCCACAAGGGTTTGAGGGTTGTCCAGTGGGAGTGGACGCTTCATCACAGACCTCATCAATTGTCTCATCAACCGTTTCATCAACTACTTCCTCAGAGTCTTCAGTGATAGGCTCTACAAGTGTCAGAGATGACGGGTTTGTAACAATATAGAGATTGTGTGTTCTACGTCCGAACTTCGTGTGATTAAACTGTTTCGTAATGAGCAATCCAGCCTTTTTGAAAGCAGTGATTGCTCTGTCAACCGTGGATGTAGAGTAGCCGCACTTCTTAGCGATTTCCTCTCTAAACAGCCAGCACACGCCAATATAATTTTTTGCATGCAGCTTGATCGTATTTAAGACAGCTTTGTAACTTTCAGGAAGATCGAATTCTTTCTCGAATGATTTAAAGCGATTTTTCATGTCTTCAACAGATGTAAATGTCTGGTAATTTTGGAATTCAGACCAGTAGGGAACACTCGTTCTTTTCTTAAGCATAAATAAAACTCTCCTTTTGATTTCCACCAAAAAAGTCATCATTTAAGAGAGCAGATTTACTTCCATTTTTCGAAAACATGTGGTATATTAAATATACAGAAAAGCTAAGTATATTTAAGAAGCTTCACACATATAATGAGTAAAGAAGTAACCTACTTGTTCTTATCTCTCATTGGATTTATCTACTGGATGGCAGGTCGCCAAACTTACACATCCTAGATAAAATTGAGATCAGACCGCGGTGGGTTCTTTTTTTATTTTGTTTTATGTAAAGATAGAAACAACATGGATGGTCTTGGGTGACTGAAAAATTATGTAGAACCAAAAAAGACGCATCCCGGTTTCAGGTGCGACTAAATAAAAGGTATGAATCCTTATTTTTCATGCAGTTATCCACATGTGAATAAAGGTTCCCCTAGTTCTTAGTCGCAAGATCAATATATCACAGGTGAATAAAAAATGAAAGAATTTATTTTCCTGTAGAATAGTGTTGACTCGGTTCAGGTGCTGTGCTATATTGAACTTACAAAACCTATAGCTAGTCGCACAAAAAACTCTCTCCAGAAATGGCAGAGAGTTTTTTGTGTTTATATAGGTGCAATATAAACAAAAACATCGTATTTATGTTAACTTTATTTTATGATAGGGTACTAGAAGTAAAGGAGGTATCTGTACATATGGCAAGAAGACGCACATTGACAAACGATGACTATCGGATACTGATCTATGTAAATAATGCGTCAACGGTTAAGGAAGGGCTGCAAAGAGCTGCAAAAGATATGGACAGTAACTACTACAGTATTAAGAACAGATGGTATAACTATATCCAGCCAACAATGTCAGATGAGAATAATTCCAAGGAATTTATCGAATATTACGAATCATTGAAGATGTTGTGCAGTGGCCTTGATCCCAGTGAAGTGAACGATGTAATCCTTGAATTTAATGAAACATATATCATGAAACAATGGAAGATCGCGACTTTAGAAGTCAAACGGCTTCAGGAAGAAAATCGTGAATTGAGGGAAGAGAACGAGAGATTAAGAAGTTTATAAAAATTCATTTTACTTTACACTTGTATTTGGTCGGCTCATCGTTTATGATATATTTACCAAGCCGATCAAATACTTATAGTCGCCAATAAGAGTTGAGCATCGGAGAGCAATACAGCAGCTGGAACTATGGAGTAAGAACCATGAAGTGAAATATTAAATATTATGTAAACTATGACTATCAAGACAACGAAAAAAACCAGACACATGATGTCTAGTTTTTTGGATAGGCATGCACTTATAGAAATCCAACAATCAGCACGATGTCCCTGCCGAGGGACTACCTCAGTATACTATCCATGTTTACTGAAGTCAACAAGAATTAAATAGAAAGGCGAAATTGAATGGAAAAAAGTATTTACATGCCTAATGAAATATTCGAAGATACATTCACTTTATTTAACACCTTCAGACATAAAGCATTCACATATGGCTATTATTACTATGTGTCTTACCTATACAGGTATTGTGAATATGACTACGATAAGAAGATGACACAGAAAGAAATTAAGCAAAAGTTAGGCTATTCTGGAGAAGAAAAAAGGATTAACTACATCATAAAAAATGGTGGATTATTGGATATGATCCAGTACACAAGAGCTACTAAGGACTACCCAGTGACATGGTACATAGATAAACATGGACTTTTGGAGTTCGAAACAATAAGTGAAAACAGGAAGAACAACGGAAAGTCGTTTGCAACGCAATCAAAGAATTTCACTGTAAAATATCCAATAAAGTGCTTTTACAGAACAGATCATTCCTATGAATATCGTGAACTTGATGGGACTTTTTATGATACCAGAAATACTCATAAAATAATGTATTCAACATTCAACGAGATGATGGAAAAGAAGAATGAACTGGGAATAGGTGCTTTTTTCATCTACGGATACCTGAAATGGAAGACAGATATGTTTGGAAAATATAGAGCTTCAATGAGAGGATTAATGAAGGAGCTGGGATTAAGTTCACAGACTTTGTGCAGCTACTTCGATGCACTGGAGCAGTATGGATACCTGAAGATATATAGAGAAGTGTTTGTAGGGAAGGATGGAGAAGCGAATCAGTACAGGATACTGAAATGACGAAACGTGGCTTTTTTGCAGTTGAAATTCTAATAGGTTACGTTTTCAAAACAACTATAATATATAACTAATATATATCTATTTTTTATATATATAAGAATATATATTATATATTATAATAGTTTTGATTTCGTAACCTATTAGAATATCTGTGGAGTTTAAAGGCTTTCAGCCTTAAACGGTGTTTTTAAGCTGGTGTAAAACCTGATACTTCAACCCTGAGTGTGAGTTCTTGATCAGGTTAAGCAATTCCTCATGAGACAGTTCATCAAGTGGCGATAAGTCTACTTCTTGACCAATAAGCAAGCAAGGCATTCTGCTGTAATCTTTACTTGCTTGCATATAATACTTCATCGCTGTTTCAAATGAAGAGTGATTTCCTTGAGCAGCAGTTTCAAGGATGTTTCCGTTTGTAATAGCAAATACTTCGGTGATGCCATACTTTTTAAGTGAGTGAAAAGTAAGATTTCTATCCTCATCTAAACCCATTTTTTTCACCAATTCAGCAATTGCTCTTTGGAGAGTTCTTGAAGAAACAGTGAAAACCTTCGATTGTCCTTCAGGTATTTGAGCCATTAATCTTTCATATAAATCTGTTCTAATTGCCTTTTCATGCACTTCATCTTTATCAATTGTTTTAACAACCCACGTACCATTTTCATTTCTAAAGTTGGACTTTTCAAGGGAAACAATAGCATCCAAACGGAAAGAAGTTACGCTTGCGAATTCAATTGCAAGTGATTTTTGCAATCCAGTAGCACCTACACCGCCGCTGGGAAGCAACTTTGCTAAACGAATAAGCTCCTTAACCTCTGAGTCAGTGAAGATACCCCATGATTTTTCATCTTTCAAGTCTACTTTAGGCACATCAAACTGATTAGCTTTGATGTATATGTATTCACCATCTGGTGCAATAAATCTGTATCTATTTGTTTCGAAGTAGGAGAACAAGCTGCTAAGTGAGTTGATATTTCTATTTATTGTTTTGGATTTGTACCCTTGCTCAACCATTAATGACTGGAATCTTTGCACATCTTTTGGCAGGAAAAACAGGTCTTTAATCTGGAGTTCATTCAGATTTTTACCCAGCATAGCCATAAAGAATCGTTTGAAATCTCTCTCATATTCGTTGGCAGAGCTTGTATATTTTTCGGTTGAATGATTGTTCAGCGTTACTAAAAACGTAGTGATATCACTGTAAACTGACTCAGTATTTAATGAAACTACATTGTTGTGCATTAATGGCAACATGGCAAATCCCTCCATCGGTGTCGTCTTTTTATCTATTATACGACACGGATAAAGTATAATCAATACCCTGCACAAAATTAGTTTATTTTACGTTTGTGCTGAATCAGCACTATTGTATTGATGTGTAAGATCGTGATCTAAGACGAACCTGAAGCCGGTTCAGTGATGAGATGAGTAGTGTATGACAAATGATATTCAACACATGTTGGGACACGGCCTAGCGAGTCTCAGGCGGTTCAGACTTGACGCGGTGAGGGCAAGTATCAATTTTGACAGACGTAAAATAAAATGATAAAGTATCGAGATTATAAAACGAAGGATGTGAATGGATGGGGAATGAGACTACAAACGAGATAGTAGAAATAGAAATTAGAGTAGTTACAGAGCTGGCTTACAGGCCAGATACTGGATGGGGATCATACGGATGTGTTCCAAAAGATTATGAAGATTACCCTAGAGTTTCTTTTAACAAGTACGGAAATATGTCTGTAAAAGGGAAGACTCACAGATTAGATTCAGGAGCTGTATGTAAACTTCGCGCGAAGATCGTTAACGATCCCAAATGGGGTGTACAATATGAGATCATGAACATATATCAGGAGATACCAGCAACGATTGAGGAGATAAAAGAGTATGTAAAGAATTTCGTAACTCCACTTCAATTCAAAGCGATATATGATGTTTATCCAGATCAAGATGTGATTGAGCTAATGAAGAATGATACGTTTGACTATAGTAAAGTTAGCGGTATGGGATCGTTCACATATGAGAAGATCAAGGAGAGATTGTTATCCAATCTTGAACTACAAGAACTGATCAATGAGTTCCCTGACTTAAATTATGGGATACTCAACAAGCTTCTGAAGAAGTATACGTCACCTACTCTATTGAAGGAAAAATTAAATGAGAATCCATATATCCTAACTGATTTGGCTGGAATCGGATTCAGGACAGCAGATGAAATCGCTTTAAAGATAGGTATAGACAGCTTAAGTCCGTTCAGAATTCATGCAGCTTTAAGGCATGTGATCAGAGAAGTAGAGACGAATGGTGATACCTATATTAAAGAAAGTACGATGATTTCACGATCATATGCTTTGTTAAAAGTGAAGAAGAATATCATTAAAGAACACCTTTTAACAGCAGAAGGATTACTTAAAATCGATACAAGATACTGTCTTGAGCGAACGTTTAAGCAGGAAAAAGAGTTGGCTGAACGACTTCTTAATATGAAGAATTATTCTACAACACTGGATTTCGATGTGGAGAAATTCATTGAAGAACAAGAAAAGCTATACTCCATTAAATTGACTAATCAACAGAAGGAATTCTTCTACAACTTTAGAGATTTCAATGTGTCGCTGCTTGTTGGTTACGCAGGGTGTGGTAAGTCAATGTTACAAAGGCTATGTATAAACTTGATAGAAAAGTTAAACTTGAGTTTTGCTTTAATGGCTCCTACAGGTAAAGCATCTAAAGTGTTGTCAAAATATACTGACAGGCCAGCATGGACAATTCACAAGAAGACTAATATAGGCAAACGTGATGACTCTGGTGAAGCAGTAGGCTCATCGATCTATGAAGACGTTATTATAGTAGATGAATCTTCAATGTGTGGAGTAGCATTAGCACATGTACTTGTGCATTCAATCATGAATTCAAATGCTAGAATTGTATTTATTGGAGATGACTTTCAAATACCTTCTGTAGATAAAGGAAATTTCTTATACGATATGAAAGAAAGCGGTCAATTCCCAACGGCTATGTTGGATATAGTGTTCCGTCAATCTGAAGGTGGAATTCTGGATTTAGTTACATCAGTACGTTTAGGCAAGAAATTCATTGAAGATGACTTTAGAGGAATTAAGAAATTTGGCGACAACTGTATTCTAGTGGCATGTCCTCAAGAGAAGATGGAGAAGGGTTATAAGCATTATTACAAAGAGCTGCTTGAAAATTATGGTGCAGAAAATATAATGGTCTTATCAGCAACCAAGAAAGGAAAGCTGGGTACACATTCTATTAATAGGAACTTGCAAGAGATAGCAAATCCACCTAATGAGGATCATCCATCAACTATCCAACAGATAAAAGATGGTGAACCAATGATATTAAGGGTAGATGACAATGTAATTAATACTTCAAACACATATGAGTTGCTTGATTTAGAGGAGAATAAGATTGATATAATGAATGGCGACACAGGTGTTATATTAGAAGTTAACAGTGAAATGAGAAATGTGATCGTTGATTTTGACGGTGTTAAAGTTCTGATTTCTTCAAACATATTGGAAAACCTTCTGCATTCATTCGCTCTTACCAAGCATAAATCACAAGGTAGTGCAGCTAAAGCGGTAATGTCTATATCAGATAAATCACACTTCCATCAATTGAATGCTAACCTATTATATGTAGCTTGGACAAGGCCAGAAGAGTTTCTTATCATATTATGTCAGCCAGAAACATTGAACATGGCATTGCAAAAGTTTGAAAACCTTAGAAGGAATACGTTCCTTTGCGAGATTCTTAAAGGGGAAATCGAAGTCATTTGACAGATGTAAAGTAAAATGATATTATAAGTACATGGTTGTGAGACGCAAGTACAAGTTGTGCGGCATATGCAAGGGACAGAAATAATATTGCGTCTCATAATTATAGATTTGACAGGTGTAAAGTAAAATGATATTATATTCGAAGTTAAGCAATGATGGTTTCACTCATTCAAAATATCATGAACGATTACCACCGGATTTGACAGGTGTAAAGTAAAATGATAATATAATTATGAAATGAGGAAACATCATGAAGCTTATACTACCGAATGGAAACAAGCTTGAGTTGGATACAAATTTAAAGTATGAGGAAAAGAAGCGGATCGTTGAAGATATAGTTAACGAATGGAGCATCTATTTCACAACGTATAGAAATGTAAAAACTACAGTTTGTTTAGAAGTTTTATCGAATTATTTGTGCAATCACAAAGAAGAACAAGAGGGTGAGATTGTTGTCAAAGAAGAAGTCGAAAGTTGAAGTTATTGAAGAAAAACTACATACAGCAGAGTTTAGCGGTTGGTGCGTTGTAGATACAGACAATAAGTTCAGTTTCAATTCAGAGAAATTTCAGATTAGCAGCGATGTTAAGCAGTACCTAGTATTGAACAAAGCGAAAAAAGAATTTGGAACGACAAATGATTACCTAAATGAAGCTTCTATGTCCACCATACTGGTGATTGATGATGGAGATGAGATTCAATTTTATGACGAAAATCTCACTGAAGTTAAAAGCGAAATGGTGAAATTGATTTAAGTTATTACAGGTGTAAAGTAAAATGAAACCTGAGTAATATACAAAAAAATTAGAAGAGAAAAAGGAGAATGATTAAGAATGGCAAAGTTGAACAAAGATCAGTTTATTAAGTTGGTAGCAGAAGTAAAAGGTGGCACACAGAAAGATGCACGTGAAGCAGTAGATGCAGTACTGGAAGCAATCAAACAAGCATTGGTAGCAGGAAATGACGTAGCACTGGTAGGCCACGGAACATATGAACGCCGTGATCGCGCAGCTCGTACAGGACGTAATCCACAAACAGGTGATGCTCTGGAAATCCCAGCTACTACAACTGTAGGTTTCAAAGTGTCTGACAAACTTAAAGATGTTGTAAAAGCCTAAGATAACTTAATTAGCGGCAGGGGAAACCTTGTCGCTTTTTTGCTATATCTTCACCTATTAAAAATTACAGAGAGAATGGTGATACATTGAAATATGTAGTTGATACTAATGTTCTATTAGATAGTTTAGATACACTCAATGATGTTGACGTGGTTATTTTGTCTCACGTACTAAGAGAGCTAGATAAACATAAAGCAAATCGTGAAAAAACAGAGTTAGCATTTCAGGCTCGTAGAGCAACAAGATTCATTAAGGAAAACAGAGATAGATTCACTTTTGACTTGAAGGATTACAAATGGATAGATGAAGATGAAAAAGAGTCTACTTATGTAGATAATATGATTATTCAGGCTTGTATTGAAAATGGTTATGGCATTATCACTGGAGATTACAATCTGGAGCTTAAAGCAGAAGGTTACAACATCCCAGTTATTGCAGATGACAGTAAAAAATCAGGACTGAATGAGTATACTGGTATTAAAGAAGTAGAAGTATTTAGCGATGAAGAGCTTGCTGAAGTATATGAAGATCAAACAAATAAGTATGGACTATTAGAGAATCAGTACTTAATTGTTACTTTCGGTGAAGATGTATATTGTTGCCGCTACCATGAAGGAATGTTGATTGACATTGATTTACCTCCTAAGCGTGTTGTTACAGCTCAAAATGCTCATCAAGCTTGTGCCTTAGACTTGTTGTGGAATAAGAACATTCCTATTAAGATCATTGCAGGAACATATGGATCAGGTAAGACATTCTTAAGCGCTAAAGTAGCACTTGAATTTGTTAAAGGCAACAACAGCCGCAAGCATCACAGTAAGTTAATGATTGTTCGTAACCCTATTGGTTCTGGTGAAGCAATTGGTTTTCTGAAAGGGACAAAAGAAGATAAGACACAAGATTTCTATAAACCAATCATTCAACATTTGAACGGTGGAGAGTTTGAAGCTCAACAAATGGAGACAACAGGCCAGTTGGTTAAAGAGATACCTTATTATATGAAAGGACTTTCTATTAATGATACATTCATCTTGGTTGATGAAGCTGAGGATTTAAGCCTGAAGCTGATCAAGCTGATTGGAACGAGACTTGGAGACAACTCCTGTGTGGTATTCAGTGGAGACTTTAATCAAGCAGAAGACAAGTACCTTCATAATAATGGATTGTACATTGCTATAGAGAAGTTAAAAGGCCATCCACTAGTCGGAATTGTAAGCTTGCAAGAGGATATTCGTTCAGATGCTTCGAAAGTATTTGCGGAATTGTGATTGATTTGACAGACGTTAAATAAAATGATATAATGATTTTACTGTCGAGGGATTGATGCTTGATTGTATGAGATTAGTCCCTCAAATCTCAAACTATGAATTTCATAGAGATTTGACAGGTGTAAAGTAAAATGATATAATAATAAACAGTTAAGAGATGTGCAGGGCTGGTGTAAAGATTAGCATGATGGCTTCCAAACCCATTGGTCAGGGTTCGATTCCTTGGCCCTGTGCCAATAAAAATGTGCTACAAGTGAATAATATAATGGACACAAGCTATTGTATTATTCACTTGTAATATATTTAAATAATGAATGAGAAAAAGGGGATAAAACAATAATGGAAATGTCGATTACACGTGCATTAAATGAGTTGAAATTGCTGGATTCACGAATTACGAGAGCTATTCAACAAGCTAAGTTCATTGCAGTTCAAACAGGTAACAACAAAATTAATGGACATCAGACTGTAGAGGATTTTAATGTTCAAGCACTTTCAGCTTATCAATCAATTGTTCAGTTGATCAAGCGTAGAGATTTCATCAAAGCAGCTATTGTTAAATCCAATGCTGAAACACCTGTTAAAATTGCAGGGAAAGAAATGACTGTTGCAGGAGCGATTGAGCGTAAGACTTCAATTACTTATCAGAACTCACTTTTACAAGTGTTCCGTAGTGGATACAACACAGCTACTAGCAAGGTAGTTTATGATAACGAATCAGTAAAAGAACGTTTGGATAAGCATATTGAAACAATGCTAGGCAAAGAGTCGAAGGGTAAAGAAGATCAAGTAGAAAATTTGTCGAAATCTTTTAATGATCTCAATCAGTCCAAATTGATTGATCCATTGAACCTTTCTGAAAAAATCAAAACGTTGACTGAAGAGATCGAAGATTTCATGAACGAAGTTGACTTTGTGTTGTCCGAATCTAATGTTAAGACAACTATTGAAGTGCCTGAACAGGTGTAAAGTAAAATGAATATAACTTCTGCTTTATCGAAAACTGGTTAACTCTCACACCCACTTAGATAAGGGTTATTATCTAATCAGATACTTCATAGCGATGAGGAAAAAGAAAATACCAAGAAGGTATTCTAAATTTATGAGCCAATTATGGGCAAAAGTGGTTAAAGCTCAAGGACTCAAGACTCAAGCGGTCAAGACTGAAGAATCAAAGCTCTTTATTGTCAAAATTTAAGAGTGAGAAGTTCAGGGCTTATATGTAAGCCCGTTCGATAAAATCCATGATTTAGTTTCATAGGAACTTGTAGATTGTCCTATCGGTTTGTACATGGCTGGTAAGGCAGGAGTGATTGTTATGGTGACCATGGCCTAGTTGGTTAAGGTGCTTGATTGTGAATCAAGATACGTCAGTTCGAGTCTGACTGGTCACATTTTATGGTGTAGTAGTTTAGTGGTAAAACACCTACCGTTGGTGGTAGGAGTCAGAGGTTCAAATCCTTTCTACGCCGAACTTATTGAGCTATACGCTCCGCACGATTGAGTGCAGATTCATACCGTAATTTGTGGATGCATACACACATTCAAAGCTTTGATGGTTGAAGTTGATAGGGTTAGGTATTCCCGTAAGAAAAAATGCAAAACCATCCTATGCGCGATAAGACAAACGGTGCGTTACCTGTCTGCAAATCAGGAGAACGGGGTTCAATTCCCTGATCGCGCTTTACGCCGAATTAGTTTAGTGGTAGAACAGTTGCCTTGTAAGCAACTTACGTGGGTTCGATTCCTGCATTCGGCATTCTAAGCTCCTTTAACTCAGTTGGTTAGAGTTGTAGTCTTATATGCTATCGGTCGCTGGTTCGAGTCCAGCAAGGAGTATATCTTAATTACTAATGGAAGTTGGTGAGAACATGTTAAAGCATGGAAAGGTTTTTATTGATAAAACATCAATTATAGAAAAATTAGATTTTCCTATTCATGAAAATGATATTCACATAGTCAATGCAACATATGAAAATGGCCTTGTAGATATACATTTTGTTGTAAGTGTTCCTGAAGACCATCAGAGCAATAAGGTTAGTGAAGACACTTCTGTAAGAAGATTGAGATTAATGTAATATACAATACGGCGTGTTAGTCAAGTGGTAAGACATCTGACTTTCTATCAGAAATCACGGGTTCGATCCCCGTACACGCTATTACAAGCTGGCTTGATGGAATGGCAGACATAGCAGACTTAAAATCTGCTGTCCGTTAGGACGTATGGGTTCGAGTCCCGTAGCCAGTATAACAAACCAAACAGGTGGGATATAAAATGAAGTTGATTAATCTAGCGACTAGAACTGCTTTGATAGCATTATACGTTGTATTGGTCATAGGATCATTCGGATTCTTTACACTAGGAGTGTTTCTGCTTCTATTATTCCTCACGATTGGTTAATAAGCTCCTTTGGTGGAATGGCAGACACGACAGGCTTAGAACCTGTTGCTGTAAGGCGTAAGAGTTCGAGTCTCTTAGGGAGTATTCGTTTTTCAAAAGTGAGGTGAAACAATGGAAGAGTACAATGAAGATCAAATCGAAGTGTCAACTGAGGAAATCGCAGATTTCGTATATGATCGTCTTAAAAACTTGGGAATTCAAATGTCTTATGATGACATTTTAGTAGTTCTTGATTTGGAAATGGAATACTACGAATCGATTGGTTTACTAGTTTAGAATCTTGATCAGTTCGAGTGGGTTCCATTCCCACTCCTTGCTGAAACTGAATTAAAAAAGGAGATTCTTATGGTAATAGATAAAGAATTAGTTCTACAACTAAGACAAGAAACAGGAAAGGGAATGCTTGATTGCAAAAAAGCTTTAGAGGAATCTGAAGGCGACATTGAACAGGCAAAAATCATCTTGGAAAAACGTTGGGAATTTACGAAGTTGATTACTCTTATTACTTACAGATAATCAACAATATAGCTGGTGGGAGGTAGGTAATCTCAGCAGGGTTCATAACCCTGATAAATCTGGTTCAATTCCAGAACGCAGCAATATACAGGCGTAGAGGAGTTTGGTTGTCCTCGCTTCCCTTGGAAGGAAGAGATCGTAGGTTCAAATCCTACCGCTTGTACCATGCGGCTTTGGTATATAGGTTGTGCTGTGGGTTTCCAACCCACCAAAACGGGTTCGAGTCCCGTAGGCCGCTTTTTAAATTTTGTGAAGTGAGGTGTAATTATGAATGAAGCAAGTTTCAGAAAAGCAGATTTACTAATTCGTTATTTAGATTCTCTGATCCGTTTAACTGATGGAGGAGATACAGGTGTTAATGAATCTATTGCAGCAACGAGAAACAAGATTGACGATTTGCTTATCAAAGAAGTTCCAGTAAAAGAAACAGTGTAACAAAAATAAGGTGCGTTACTCAAGTGGCTGAAGAGGGCTGTTTGCTAAACAGTTAGGAGGTAACACTCGCGTAGGTTCGAATCCTACACGCACCGTTTATGGAGAGTTGGCAGAGTCTGGTTTAATGCATCGGTCTTGAAAACCGACAGGGCTGAAAAGCCCTCAAGGGTTCGAATCCCTTACTCTCCTTATATTATTGGATAGTGGCGGAACTGGTAAACGCACTTGACTGTTAATCAAGCGACTTAGGTCTTGCAGGTTCGACCCCTGCCTATCCAGCTTATCTTGCTCATAGCTCAGAGGTTAGAGCGCCTACCTGTTAAGTAGGATGTCGTGGGTTCAATTCCCACTGAGTAAGCTTTATGTCCTGATCGACTAATTGGTAAGTCATACCTTGGGGATGTAGGTTCGAATCCTACAATAAGGACAAACAATATAATGTTTCTGTATATACTAATACTAAAACCTTGGCTGACAGTATATCAGGAACAATATGAGATTATGGTGAAATGGTTATCACAGCTGCCTTTTAAGCAGTCATTCTTGGTTCGAGTCCAAGTAGTCTCATTGCAGCAAGCATTATTAGACTGTTCGCAGTCTAGTGTGGACTTTTAGCTGAGATGGTTTAGCGGTGGTTTGAAACGCCACATACGGAGGTTCGAATCCTTCAGAGTCCATTTATATTTTGGGGAAGCGGGAACGTTGGAGAGTTTCGGCAGACTGTAAATCTGCTGCTTTGTAGCTGAGTAGGTTCGAATCCTACCTTCTTCATAAAAATTAAATTGGAGTGAATAGTGTGAGAAGTATACGAGATGTAGGAAATCAGATCATTAATCTGATCATAGATGAAGAATTCAGAAGTGATATCGAACGTGTACAAAGAAATGCTTCATTCACATCACCTGAATTGATGTTTATGCGATGGGAAGAAATGCATGACGTTCTATTGGAAAACTTGCCTGACGAATATACTGCTTGGAGTGAATTGGATTTCCAAATTATTTCTATCTTCTCTACAAAAACTGTAGAATCACTGAAAGAAGAATTGCTAGGTAACTAGCAATTTCTTTTTGGTTCTTAGGAGGATTTATATAATATACGCCTGTAGCACAATGGAGGTGCAAGTGGCTTCTATCCACAAGGTTGCAGGTTCAAATCCTGTCAGGCGTTTAAAGACTAAGAGTAAGAAGTGTTTACAAAAAGGTAAGTAAAGGTTACAATAATGTAATGATTAGTAACTATATTGTTACTAAAAGCAATTTCTATAGGGTTATAATGTGAACATGATAGGTGTGTACAAAGTAAACACCAACCCATACATTCATGCCCTGAACATGATTGAACATTTGCTTTTTCGGTTAAACTACAATCAATCACATAACGATTGGGAGGGATTAGCATGAAAAAGACGAACGGGGGAAACAACATGAGCTTTGCAGAATTCTTGAGACAAAACAAATCGAAAATTCGCAAACATTCAGATTCCAACGTCAAAAAAGTAGACGGTGTACCAGTCATTAGTAGTGATGATGTCTGGGCAACAGAGACTGAATGGGACAAAGTTTACAACGAGTCCAAAGGTAATGAATGAGTTATAAGTTAGGTGAAGTGTGGTTTGCGGAATTTCCTTTTGAAGACAATCAGGGTAATCTCACAGGGGAATACAAGCCGCGACCAGTGGTTGTGCTTGATGAAGATCATGAAACTTATGAAGTCTTATCGGTAAAGGTTACAAAAACCGATCCGAGAGAAGGCGATGAGTATGATACTCCTATTGTGTATTGGCAGCATTCCAAACTAAGATTTAAATCGACAGCAAGAGTAGCAAAGACAACATACATACCAATGAGAGTATTCAAACATAAGATCGGAGATTTACATCCAGACGATTTGAAAACGATCACTGATCTATACATGAAATTCTTATCTGAGCAAGAATAGACATATAAATTATGTCTATTCTTTTTTCATTTGAGCAAGAAGATTCATAAACTTGACAGATGTAAAATAAAATGATATAATGAATTTATTGATTGAGGGAAGTCCAAATTTATTCAATTCCTTATGGGTCTTTAATTAGACTCTGAAGGGGTTATAGATTTCGGGCTATTTGCGTATTCAAAAAAGGGGGGTATATTAAATGATTACAATTACACCAGCGTTTGAAAGTGGAGACAAAGCGTTATTTCCGAATGAGAGTTCAGGCAAAACATATTTCACGCTTGTAAAGATTGAAGACATCTTAAGAATTGAAAAGCTTGAAGATGATACTTACAAAATCTTTTACACAGCAGTTGCGTATGTAAAAGGGCAAGAGTTTCCAACGATCCCAAATATGAAAGCGCTTACAGTAGAGGAATCCAAATTGATCACAATTGAGGAATTCGAAGCAATAGCAACGGCTTATTAATTAGAAATTAAAATATATAAACGAGAAAAAAGGGGAGCTTAAAAATGGCAAAGAGAGTAAACAGTGTAAGTCTTAAAGGAATTTTGCATGAGGATTTAATCGTTGAAGAATTAGGTAAAGGCGATGAGCCTAGTGAGTACTTTGCTTTATTGCAAATTTTGGATGAATTCAAAGATAAGCACGTTACCATCACAATTAAAGAAGAGCAGTCAGTAGAACAGGCTGAAGAGTAAGGGGTTGGTGTAATTGACTAGAATTCGATCTTACACCAACAGTGATTTTGATGTTGTAGAAGTTACAGAGGATCACTTAAAAGCAGCTGTAGCACTAAAAGTAGAGTTACAAAACTTATCTCCAAGTTTGCGATGCAACTGGAAGACTCACAAAAGAATGATGGAAGAAGAGGGTTATTATGATTCAGATACAAATGAAGCGTATCGCTGTCTGGTTAAAGACTACCAAGGAAAAGGTGGAAAACTTAAACCTGTACGTAAGCACGTGGATATGGTTGCGGATAGAAAGCTTAAATCATTGGATAGACTCATTGGGGAGCTTTATTCAGAAAAACGAGAGAATCAGCTAACCTTACAAGAGATAAATAAATTTAAACGAGATTTTCATTTAAATAAAGTTATAGCAGAAGAAATCATAGAAACATTTAAAGAGTTTAAATTGGATATTCCTGAAGCTCCTAAGTATGCATGCACAGATGAGTTGCGGTATACAGGAAATGAAGCAATTGTAGTAATCACAGACTTACATGTGGGAGCAGTAGTGAATAATGTTTTCGGTAATTATTATAACTTAGAAATTGCTAAGAAAAGATTAGATTTGTATCTAAGAAAAGTAATTCAACATTGTAGAACCTTTGATATCGAGAAGGTTAAAGTAATTGGGCTTGGAGACTTTGTAGAGCACTTGTACATGCGTTATAAGCAAAGCAAAGAAGTAGAGTTTGGGTTAGCTCAACAAATACTTAAAGCTAGTGAGCTTATTATTGAGTTCCTTGTAAAGCTGAGTTTGGAAGTACATGTGGAATACAGCGGTATTGCTGGTAACCATGATAGATTACAAGGTAATAAAGACATTAACTTTGATGATGATAACGCAAATGTAATTATCAACTACAATATCAAAACAGCTATTCAATTCATTAATTCGAATCGTTTGACTTTCGTAGATACAGAAGATGGAGCAACAGAAATTAATCAGGTCATCCATGGCAAACGTATTAAATTAGTTCATGGTCATTTAGACAATGGAGTAAAGAGAGATCGTTTGAAATCGTATATTTCAATGCAAAATGAGTTTTTCGATGTTTTAGTGTATGGACACTTACATCATTTTAAAATTGAAGAGACAGACAATGGTAGACTGTCGATAGGTGTAGGAAGCATTAAGGGCAGAGACACATACAGCACCTCCTTATCATCAGCTACAGATGCTTCACAGCTCATGTTGGTTGTAACAGGCGCTGGAGACTTAGTGCCGCTTAGAATCGACCTACAGAACGTTTGAGAGGTGAATGAAAATGCCAAGTGAATTAAGCAGAAAAATGATAGAGCAATATGGTAAAGAAGATGCCAGCAAAATTGTAGAAGAGTATTTCAACTACATAGTAGGTATCGAAAAAGATCAAGAGTTGAGGAATGCGTTAACTTCATTATTCGACAAAGGGTATATCGTAGGTTTTAAGAATGCCTTAATTGAGAGAGTAGAAACAGACATCCAGACTCTTGACTTCATGTCAGAAAGAGCTTTTTAAAAACATCTAATAAATTAGGTGTTTTATAAAGAGTTCTTTCTTTAAAAAAGAGGGGATTAAGATGAGTAAGAAAACAAAAAAATGTGTTGGTGAATGTAAAAAAGAAAAACCATTGGTTAACTTCTATGCTTCTAACAGCAGAATGTTTCCAGATGGTAAGATTCCTATTTGCAAATCATGTATTAAAGAATCAGTAGATGCTTCAAATGTTGATAGCGTAAAAAATATGTTGCGTCAAATAGATAAACCTTTTATTGCAACAGAGTGGCAGAAATGCCTTAACTCAGGTAAGGAACCGTTTGGTTGGTATCTGAGACAGATCAATGCGTTGCATCAATATAAAGATTTAACTTATGACGACAGCGTTGATGGTGAAATACATGCGTTAGCGTACAAAACTGCAAATGACTTAACCATTAATGAAGATGAAATTTATGAGAAACCATCAATTGATGTATTGCGAAAATGGGGTACAGGTTATTCAAACAAAGAGTATTATGACTTGGAGAAAACGTGGAGAGAAATGGATAGAGCAAATGACATTTCAACACCACAGCATTTAGCAGCATTAGAGCTGTATTGTCAGTTGAAGGTTAAGACAAAAAGAGCTTTAGAAAATGATGACATCAAGACTTTTAAAGACTTGAATAAAGAATTCCTTGAGGTACAGAAGAATTCAGGTTTCAGACCAATTGATAAACGTTCAGGCAGTGAAAGCTCAGGAATTAGAAGCTTCTCAGCAATATGGGAAGAAGTTGAAGCCGATGGATTTATAGAGCCGTGGGATTTAGAGTTCTCACAAGATATCATTGATAAAACAATTTTGTACATGCTGAATTATAATAGACGCATTTTAGATATGGGTCAATTGTCTTCAGCACCACAGGATAGACCGTTAGTAGGTGAGTCAGATGACGACTCACAGTAATTTTAGAATGAAGCCAACTGAGAATCCAGATTTCACTAAATCAGCAACTTCAGTAAGATCATTTGCGGAAATGAAAGGTGATTGGAGAAAATATTGTAGTTACTTTAGAGCTTATCCTGATCGTTTCATTGATTGGATCAAGCCTGAAAAGAGTAAGATTGAATTGTTCTTCTATCAGCGATTGATGTTGCGAGTATTGTTCAGATATAAAAAAGTGTATTTTACATTTACACGTGGTACAGCCAAAAGCTTTACACAGATATTGGCGTTATACCTTAAATGTATTATGTATCCTGGGACTAAGTTGTTTATTTGTGCTCCTACGAAGGAACAAGCAGCTAAGATCAGTCAGGCCAATATCGAGAACATTTGGAACTTCTACCCTATTCTTGAGGGTGAGAAGAAAGAAAAATGGTTCAACAATGATTCAACTAAGATCGTTTTCCAAAACGGGTCTACACTCGAAGTAATTGCGGTATCAGCCAGTTCTCGTGGTGGACGTAACAATGGTGGAGCTGTAGAGGAAATTGTTGATGAAAAGATGAAGAAAGATGTTCTAAATGAAGTTATTATTCCACGGATGGCAAACGATAGGCTAAGTGCTTACATAGGTGAAGGTGGCGGCGGTAAGGTTGACGAAAATGAAATTCATAAGTTTGAGTGGTATATAACAACGTCTGGAACAAGACAGAGTTTCGCATTCGACAAAATGAAAGAGATATTTGTAGAAATGCTTCAAGGGAAATCGGCGTTCAACTTAGGTGCTGGTTATGATCTTGCGTGTATGCATGGTCAATTAGATTATAAGCAAATCCAAGACCTGAAGGAACGACCTACTTTCAATCCATTATCATTTGCACGTGAATATGAATCTCAATGGACAGGATCAAGCGATAACTCGCTAGTTCAGTTGGATGATCTGTTAGAGTCAAGAGTGCTTAAAAAGGCTGAATTCAAAGCTTCGAATGAAAAGAACGTTGAGTATATTTTGTCATATGACGTAAGTAGAAGTGAAGGTAGCCAGAATGCGAACTGTGTACTTGTAGTTATTAAAATCACACCTCGCGGTGATGGTACATATCAGAAACACGTAGTTAACCTATTCAGTTTTGAAGGAACACACTTCTTGGAACAAGCTAGATTTATTAAACAGAAGGTAAATGAGTATAAAGCTTCAATTATCGTTGTCGATATTAACGGCGTTGGACGTGGATTGGTAGATATTTTAGTTACTGAATGTGACGAAAACCCTTCGTATTCTGTAGTTAATGATGAGAGATACGATAAATACAAGCAAGAAAATAGTATTCCGATGGTTTACGCATTAGCTTCTAACACGAAAGAGAATAAGGCCAGTGATATTCACAACGTTTTTGTAAATATGATCACAAACAAAAAAGTGAAGTTGCTCGTTTCTGAATCTCAAGCGAAGTCAGAAAATCAAGTGAAAAAACAGAGACAGAAAGTTGAGAAGGATGAAGATTCTGAAGAAGTTGCTAAGATGCTGTTACCTTACACAACAACTGATTTGATGTGTGAAGAGATAATGAACTTGGAATATAAGATGTCTGGTAATCAGACGCAAGTAAGACAGATATCAACTAAAGTAAATAAGGATAAGTTCTCAGCTCTTGAGTATGGCCTTTATTACATTTATTTGATGGAGAAGAAAAACCAAATTAAGAAGCGTGAAACGTTAGATGTGTCACAGTTCTTTATGGTTAAAGCTCCAACACCTAGAGTAGAGAGAGGTTGGTGAGGTAGTGAGTGAACAAGTGGTAGATCAGGTTGTATTGCCAAGACAGAGTGCAGTAAGTCTAGACTTTGCGTCCATTGGTCAATTGATACTTAAGGACTTGAAGTCAAATAAGTCATACAACTCAGTTGTTAAGAAATACAAAAGATCAGATGTTTTAGGCTTCTTGGACAATCCTTCGAAAAACGAAAAACAGCTCAGAGAAATTAGTAGTGCTTTGTTTAACAAGAGTCCACAGTACAAGAGATTGTGTCAGTACTTCGCGAATATGCTTTTACTTTCATACATTGTTGAACCAATTAAGTTAGATTTCGACAAGTACAATATAAAATCAATTAGCAAACAGTATAAAAAGACAATTGACTTTTTGGACTTGATGAATATTAGACATGAATTTTCTAAAATTCTAACCACTGCATTCGTTAATGACGTTTACTTTGGATATGAACATGTTACAGCTGATTCATTTTTCATTCAAGCTCTGAATCCAGACTATTGTCAATTATCCAGTGTTGAAGATGGCTGTTACAATTTCGCGTTTGATTTCACATACTTCCAGACAAACCCTGAGAAGTTAGAAATGTATCCAGCTGAATTCAAATCTAAGTATAAAAAGTATCAGAATGACTCCAGTCTGAAGTGGCAAGAGTTGGATTCGAGATACACAGTTTGTATTAAGATCAACGAGAATTTGGAATATGGTATGCCACCATTCGCAAGCGTGTTCGAAGCTATCTTTGATATTCAGGAATACAAAGATTTACGTAAGGAAAAGACGGAAATTTCGAATTATAAAGTATTGATTCAGAAGCTTCCAATCCGAGAAAAGACTGAGATCAACAATGACTTCATGATTGATTATGACAATATGATATCGTTCCACAATAGAGCGGCTTCAGTATTGCCAGATAAGGTTGCATTGATCACTACGCCAATGGATATCAAAGACATTAACTTTGAAAAAGATACTGCTGATAACGATGATGTAGCAAATGCAATTGAGAAGATGTGGGATGACGGTGGTGTTAGTAACCTATTATTCAACACAGACAAATCAAGCAGCGTTGGATTAGAGAATTCGATTAAAGCTGATGAAATGATAGCTTTCTCTGTATTGCGTCAAGTTGAAAGATGGATTAATAGAAGACTGAAGTTCTTGATGAGCAATATCAACTTCAGAGTGAACATGTTGGACATTACAATCTTCAACAAGCAGACATTCTTTGACAATGCGCTGAAAGGTGCTCAATTCGGATTGTCTACTAAGATGATGGCAGGAGCTGCATTAGGGTTGTCACCGAGTTCGTTGGTGAATATGTCTATTCTGGAAAATGAGATTCTAAATCTACCAGAAAGATTGATTCCACTAACTTCATCTCATACAGGTGGAACAGAGGATACAGATGGCGGTAGTGGAGCACCTAAAAAGAAAGATAGCGAATTAACAGCTGAAGGTTTGAAGTCCAGAGATGGACAAAAGGGCAAGTAAGGATAATTGGCTTGTAGGGAGGTGATAAATTGGATAAAGCAAAATTAAATATTCCTGTAATATTCCAGAAGCTTAATGAGTATGACGATAGATTTATGCGTGTGAAAATTTGGCTAATGCATACAGGAAGAAATTACAATGGTAGTTCGTTCGACAGAGAAAGTGTTGAAAGAGCAATACCTTCCTTAGCGAATACACCAATCTTAGGTTACATCGAAAGCAATATGTATGGAGATGACTTTTCGGATCACAGAGAAGTAGTTGTGAAGAAAGATGGAAAATACAAGTCAGAGTACATAGGGCAAGCCTTTGGCGTTATCCCTCAAGATAACAATGCCAAGTTCGAAAATAGAGTAGGCGATGATGGTGTAGAAAGAGAGTATCTAACTTGTGAGGGTTTGATTTGGCAGAAATGGGAGACTCCAACTGAGATTATAAACAGTGATCTAGTTAAAAGCCAAAGTATGGAATTGCATGATGATTATGAAGGTCACCTTGATGATTCAGGCATATTCCACTTTACAGGCTTTAAATTCTTTGGAGCATGTATTTTAGGATCAGGCGTAAGTCCAGCAATGAACAACGCTACGATTGAAAAAGTATTTGCGGTTGATACGTTCCATAAGGAAATTCAAAACAAAATGGAAGAATTTAAGGTTGTATTTTCTAAATATCAACAATCTATTTCAAATGATATAGATGAGGATAAAGATAAGGAGGATAAATTGATGCATGTAAAACTTCAAGAGCTTCTTGCTAAATACTCTTTGACTGAAGATAAGTTAACAGAAAACTTCAACGTAGAAGATTATGGCACAGAAGAAGATTTGGAAACGGTAATTGCAGAAATTGCAGAAGGGTTAAAAGAAATTCCTGAACCAGAAGTAGTAGAGCCTACTGTAGTTACTGAACCTGAAGTAGTAGAGCCAGTGGTAGTACCAGTAGTAGGTGATAACTTCGAAGCTGAAAATTTAGAGCTGAAAGGCGAGTTAGACAAGCTGAAACAAGAGTTTGAAGCTTATAAAACTCAAACAGCAACTGAGATTGATGCACTAAGCACTTTCAAAAATACTACATTAGCAGCTCAACGGAAACAAGCTGAAGACGCATTGTTTGAACAGTTTTCAACTCAGTTAACTGAGGATGAAATGAGTTCAGTCAAAGGTAAGGCATCAACAATGGAAGTTTCAGATATTGAAACTGCACTTTACGCAATTGTTGGTAAGAAAACAGCGAAGTTCTCAAAATCAACAAAAGAGACTGAAGTTGTAAAAGTTAAATTGGATCAAGACAAAAAAGAGGATTTAACTGGATACAATCACATTCTTGAGAAACATCTAAAGTAATAAAATAAAATGAATTTATTAGGAGGATTTTAATAATGGCAAGTATTGTTCGTTTAGATAGAGTTCGTTCCGTATATAACGGTCACATTGATTCTGTCGTGTATAACGCTGGTGAGTTGGAAAATGGTTTTGTAGTTAATTCTGATGTTCTGGTAACAGGTTCTGCTGAACTACGGGTAGCAACTGTACCTACAGCTGGTGCTGGTAATTTGAAATTGGTTGCTGCTCCAGAGATTAATGAATCTGAGTATGTAAGAACTGATGGAGCGTTAGAGAACTTCTCAATTCCAGCTGGTAAACCAGCACGTGCATATCACTTGGAAACAGGAGATATCTTCTCAGTATCTGACGATGCACTGAAATTAGTAGGAGCTAATGCTGTAATTGGTAACTATGTTGTTGCAGATGCTGCTCTGAAATTGAAAGAAGTTGCTGCAACTACTGATGAGAAGTTTGTGGGTCGCATTATCGCTATTGACACTATTGGTACATCAACGGTTGTTGGACAAGCAGGGGTTATTGCTCGTATTAACAAGTTGGTAGTTATCGAAGTAGTAAGTAACTAAGAAATATTAAATAGGAGGTTATTAAAAATGGATTTGACTTTAGTTAAATTAATGAAAGACACGTACAACGGTGAAGTATTAAACTTCAGCCAAGCAAATGCATCCGAAGCGATTCGGAAAGAGTTTATCGAACTCATGGGTACTGATAAACCTGATTATCGCACATTCCGTAATCATGAATCTCAGGTGTTCCAAATTCTGGAGATCGTTCTGGATGATCTGATTACAAAAGGGATTACTTCAACTTCATTCTTCGATCAATTCGTTGAATATCGTGATTTAAATCTTGGAGACACAAACATCTTCTACGTGGAAGATCGTACAATGCTGGTTGTTTCCGAAGTCGCTCAAGGTCACTTGAACCTTCGTAGACAGAAGCTAAACATTGGTCAATCATTCACTGTAAGCACTCGTACATTCGGTGTTAAAGTGTATGGCGACTTCTTACGCTTCATTGCTGGACGTTTAGATTGGGCTGGATTGGTGAACAAAATTGACGCTGCTGTTCGTGAGAAATTAGCATCTGACATCTACACCAACTTCATGGGAGCTACAACTTATCTTCCTGCTGAATTCAAGAAAACAGGTACATTCACTGATGCTAACTTGACTGAGCTGACTCAGCGTGTATCTACTGCAAACGGATATGCTCCAGTTATAATCGCTGGTACTAAAAATGCACTGAAGAAAATCAATGGTGCTTTTGCTGGTACTTCATTCCTTGTGAGTGAAAGCATGAAAGATCAGTTGAATCAAAACGGAATCCTGAATGTATACGAAGGTGTACCTTTAATGGAAATTCCACAAGTGTTCGTTCCGAATACATTCAACTTCGCACTGGATGACAACAAGCTGTTGATTCTGCCAGCTAACACTAAGCCTATCAAAGTAATTCGTGAAGGCCAGTCAATCATCAAAGAAGTTAACGAAGGTAATATGGACATGAGCATGGAACATACATTCCTGACAAACTGGGGTATTGCAACCATCTTCAACAACGCTTACGGTGTTTATTCACTGTCCTAAGATGCAAAATAAAATAAAACTAATGAGAGACTTAACTGTCTCTCTCCTAGTTTTGTTAATCAAGAATACAAGGAGGAATTTATAAATGGCAACAAAAGATTTGAAGAAAGAACCAGTAGTAGCAGCAGAAGCAGTTACTGAAAAAGTAGAGGTAGTAGAGGTAGTAGAAGTAAAGAAAGAAGCTCCAAAGAAAGTGAAGAAAGAATTGGATCGTAATCTTATTGTAGAGTGCCGTAATGCAAACAATGGGCCACTGACTTATGTGTCTAAGCGAACTCAATCAGAGTACAATTGGGCTAATTTGGGCGATGTAGAGTTTATCGAATTGCAAGAACTGTTGATAATGAAATCTTCTCAGCCACGTTTCATTAATGAACCATGGATTGTTATTGATGATGAAGATGTAATTGAATATCTAGGGTTGAAACAGGTTTATGATCGAATTATTCCTATTGATTCTATTGAACAATTCTTCTATAAGTCTCCTGAAGAAATTAAAGAGATTTTAGCTAAAGCACCTAAAGGTACTAAGGAATTAGTGATCGATAAGGCTAGACAAATGGTTGCTAACGACACATTGTATGACGTTCGTATCATTCGTACTTTAGATGAAGCATTGAATATTGAGTTAATGATGATTCAAAACTAAGGAGGTAGTCAGTTATGGCAACTCCATTTACAGATGTGTATGAGTACTTCTTATCCAAAATAAGTGATTACTCGTTCTTAAGATTAAACGATGAAGAGTTGGAATCAGATTTGTACATATATTTACGTACAGCAATTTCAAATTTTGACACATCTAAATCTGACTTGAGCGATAGAGATATGAACTTTAGACAATTTGAAGATGACTTGGATGACAGAGAGATTGATATTCTATCCAGCCTGATGGTTGTGGCTTACCTGAAATCTAAATTGATTACAAGTGATACATACAAACTGGCAATGTCTGATTCTGATTTCAAAATTTACTCTCAAGCAAATCACATAAAAGAACTAAACGCCTTGTATAAGGACATGCGTTCAGAAGTTGATAAACAGATGACGAAGTTTTCTTACCGCAAAGTTGATTTAGAGAAGGATATGAAGTGATGAAAATTACTATGAATTCAAAAATCTTCGCCAACTATACCAAAGGATTAGTAAATAGATTATACAAGATTCTACCTCTATTTGAGGAAAAGAATGAGGGGTTGTTCGCTTATGTTCAATCATTAATTCTGGAACTAGAAGGACTCTATTGGACTATACCAAGTATTCAAGATAACGAAGATTATTTAATATTGGTCGCTACGTTGGAATCAATATCTGATTACACTCTCATGAGTGATGAAAATGATCATCCAATCATTAAAAGAGAGGTTTTCAAGTGTATTGAAGTTTTGTCAAGATTGAGTGCCACTAAAGAAAGTGGTGAATAAGAATGAGTTTTGCAGATGGATTTCGTAAGAGATTAAGCATGAATGGAACTAGTGACGCTGAAGCGATATACAACCAATCATTTGAGTTGTTTAATAAGACATTCACCAACAGTCCTAACTATAAGATCATTGAGATTGAAGGGCAAAGAGTTGAAGCAAGAGTCTTAGAGGGCAAGACATGGATGGATAAGGTCATCTTGTTAAGGCCAAACAATAAAGCAAAGATTGGTAGTCATGTTGAGATTGATGGTACGCACTGGATGGTGTTTGAAGCTTTAACAGACAACATATCTCCAAAGCTGATCATTCAACATCGTAATGAGCATTTAAGATGGCGAGATGTAGATGGGTTGATCCATGAAGCAAGTGTTATGGCTTCTGCAACAAGAAATACAAAATTCGATATCACTCCAGATAAGTTCGACATAGGTCTTGTTGTTGGTGGTATCTATGTATTCGCAAAGGTGACTGATGAAGTAAGAACTATCGTTCCTTCTCAGAGATTTATCATAGGGAACTATGTATATGAGGTTGCTGGTGTTGATGATGTTACAAATGTTGATTCAGATGGAAATGGATATCTCCAGATCACATGCAAGTTAACCACAAAGAGAGAGAGCGATGATTGGATCGCCAGAGTTGCAGATAACTCACAGTTAATTGAAAGCGAAAATGGAACTCAAGAAGGAGGTAATGATTTATGGTAAATATCGAAATAATGTCGGACAATATCACTCTATTAATTAATGAGCTGATCAAAGATCAGAAATTAGCAAAGTATCTAACTTACAATGACAAGAGTCCATTGTCCAAAAAAGATATCGCATTACCAGCCAAAAACCTTATCTTGAGCAAGATTCATCCTTATCCTTTTGATCCTATTGCTACAACGGATGAGAGCGTGGAACTAAGAGTTTATTATCCCCATGCAGCATTCGATGCTTCAGGAGCTGTTGCACAAGCAGTCATGTACCTTGATGTTGTCTGTGCAAAGTCATTATGGCTTGTAAACGATGGAAAATCTGCTATAAGACCACTGATGATTGCTAGTTTACTTCAGCGGTTGATTGTCGGCAAGAGCATTGGAACATTAGGAACTGTTAAGTTTGCAACAATGATGCATCTCAATATTAATGCGAAGTACGATGCGATACGAATTGAAATTGCAGATGCAACAATATTTGGTGGGTGAGTAAATGGATATAAACGCTATTGAAAACACCATAGATTTAAGATTGAATTTACTTTTTGGAGATGTTCTTTACACAGGTGATATCGCTATAAAGCCGCTAACGCTTAGAGAAATACTAAAAATAGGATACTCAAGATACACCAAGATGTTAAGCATTCTTACCATATCCAAAGAAGAGATTCTTAAGGGTGAAGATGTTGGAGATAAGAGTCTTATAGAGTTAGTAGCTACTTCAGGTAGTGATACCTTAATAGATATTTTTGCGGAAGCGTTATGCCTTTTCTTGAACGAAAATAGAGATGATTTGCTAGTAGGTAGTTTTGGATTTGTCTTTGGTGGAAAGACCAAAGAGCCTGATGAGTGTAAGGTTGTGAGTAAAGCGAATTTCAATGATTTGATCCAAATACTGAAATATCAGAATGGATTAGTCAATGGGAATGAGAGTTATGCCAAGCCTAACCCAGCTGATGAAAAAGCTAAAGCGATTCTAAACAAGCTGAAGAAAGCGAATGAAGTTCTATCTAAGAAAAAGGCAGAAGATTCAAAGGACGGAAATCAGATCGATTTTGCTGATATCGTCAGTGCAGTAAGCACAAAGAGTAATACATACAACAAGCATACTGTTTGGGATATGACAGTTTACCAGTTGTACGATGAGTATAAGAGACTGGAAGCTATTTCGGGATATGAGATTAACATTCAAGCAATGATGCAAGGTGCAAAGATTGATAACCTGAAACACTGGTCTGCAAGTTTAGATTAATTTATACGCCTTTACAGGTGATAAATAAAATGATATTATTAGGAGGAAATTAATAATGGCTACAAAGTATGGTGTTAAAGAGGTTGCTGACATTACGTTTTACGATTTATCTACAAACAAGCCTGTATTGTACTTGGATACTCTGAAAATGAGTACGATTGAAAATACAGCAGAAAGTACGGATGCACGTGGTGGTAAAGGTAACCCTAAATTGCTTACATGGGACTACAACCGTGATGCTACAGTACAGATGCAAGATGCCCTGATGTCAATGAAGTCTATCTCACTGATGACAGGTAATGAAGTAGTAACAGGTATTGCTAACGTTGCAAAACGTGAAGTGTTGACAGCAGTAGTTGGTACAGGTGCTGGTGAGACTAAAGTAACTACAACTATGATTCCAATGGTAGGAACTGTAACCGCATTCTTGGTGTCTGACGATGCTACTCCAGTTGAGTCTTTACTGGTTGATGAAGATATTACGTTTGATGAACTGGATGTACCAGTAGGTACTCAAGTTGCTGTTTACTACAGCTACAAAACAGGACAAGACGCTCAAACGATCCGTATCTCTGCATCTAAGTTCCCAGCGTACATTAAAGTTGTTGGTGATACTGTAATTCGTAATGCTACAACTGGTTTGGATGAAGCATTCCAAATCGTTATTCACAAGGCTAAAATCCAGCCAAACTTCAACCTCACGTTCCAAGCAGATGGTGAGCCAACTGTCTTCGACATGAACTTGAACGTTTACAAACGTGACATTGACGATGAAATGATTCAATTAATCAAATACTAAGTGTAAAATAAAATGAAATAGGATAGGGGAAACTCTATCCTCATTTTTTGTTTACGCAGCTTAAATGAAATGAAAGGGGTATAGCTGCTCACATGACATGGCTATGGATCACATTAGGGATAATTCTTGCAATAATCTTGATTATTTACCTTGTGAAGTGGAGGATATTTGAATTGATTTTTGATGTAGTAATAGATGTTATTTCCTTTTGGGATTAAACGTCATACATCAATATATTCTACAAACAAGAGGGGCTGAAAATATGTTAGAACCATTAGAACCAATATATGCGTTAATTGAACATTATGAGTCAGAGATTGCCAATATTAGTGAAGAACTTAAGATAACATATCTAAACAATATACACAGTGGTCGAGAAAAACAGAAAGTTAAACTTCAAGATTATAGAGAATTTGTTGATCAGTTAAACTTGATTCTTGAATATCATTCGTGATGAACCAATGAAATAAGACTTTCATTTAAGAATCGTAAGCAAGTTTACTTAAGTATTTAAAGAGAAAATAAAATGAATAAAAGGAGAATGATTAATGGTTAAAAAGTTATCAGTAGCAAACATAGAGAAAGAGAGCAAAGTGTTCGAGGAGAAGTTGAAGGTTAAAGTTACAAGTCAGGTTACAGGTGCAGAGTTCCACTATACTGTAGACAGATATTTCGCAAAAGAGAAGTCATTGGCGCTTGTTTCTGAAATGATGGCTCAAGTCGAATATGCGAAAAAGAATGATATCAAAATCAATTCAATGTTTGAACCATTCTCTTTGTTCTTAATTCTGAAGCATTTCACTTCAATTGGAGATGATGCCCCTTCTGAACTAAATGCTCAAATTGCTGTAATTATAAAGTTGATGAATCTTCGTTTGATTGAAGAATTATTCAATTCACTGCCCAAAGATGAGTTAGAGATTGTATTCGAAGACATTAATGAAACAGTATCGAAAATGGATGAACAGTTCATGGAAGCTGTTAATAGCGTTGTAGAGCTTCAACAAAAGTTGCAAGAGTTTGAGGATGCAGGAACTATCGAAGTTGAAGAAGATGAGGAACAAGAATAAGTTTGGAGTGATATTCAATGAAAAGAATGTCCAACATGTCTGCACTGGAGAGAGAGCTGAAAAAGCACATTCTCTCTTCCATGCAAGGTGTGGGTAGAATCGGTAAATCTCAATTAAAAAAGGAAGTTCAAGAGCAAGTCTATAGTAAACACAGACCTTCTACATATCAAAGAACAGGCGATCTTAAGAATAGTGTTACATTCGATTCGTATCAAATAGGCAGCGAGACATATACGGATATTTTCAATAATACAGAAGTTATCGAACCAGTTAAGCCATATAAGCATAATAACTATATGGGTCAACATTATAGTACGTCTCTGAAGTATAAGCCTGAAGAGTACAATGAATATATTGTGCGAACCATTAATGATGGTACAAGTGGCCTTATATTCGGACAAGGTGCATGGACTAAACCAAGACCTTTTATTACGAATGCGAAAGCATACATGGAATTGAACTTCAAAAAGATATTGAAAGAAAGCTTAATGAGAAAAGGACTTAACGTGAAATAGGTGATGAATAATGGCAAGAACGTATAAGAGATATGCAACAAATGAAAAGATTGCAAAGATAAGTGTTAAGAATACAGATCATATCAGAAAGTATTTTGTATCAAAGAATATGACATTATCAGATTCAAGTAAAAAAGCTTATGAAAGCGATTTCAATCAGTGGTTAGTATACATAATGGAGAATTATGAGAATATGGATATAGCAAAATCAGATGTAGAAGATATCGCTGATATGATAGAAGATTATGTAGCTTTTTGTACTTCGGCTTTAGGGAATAATGAACGGAGAATACAACGTAGATTAAGCAGCATTTCTTCATTCTACTTATTCCTAAAGAAAAAAAGAAGAATAGAGTCGAACCCGCTGGATTTGATCGACAGACCAAAGGTTGGTAAAGGTGAGAAGCTTCAGATTAAACAGACATTCTTGACTAAGGAAGAAGTTGAAATCATACGTAAAGGATTGCTGAAGCTTGGAGATGTACAGTTAGAGTTGTACTTCGAATTATCATTAAGTACAATGGCTAGGGTAAATGCAGTAAGTTCTATACGTCTGGATCAGATCGATTTCAAGACTGGTAGGATCAATGACGTAATCGAGAAGGAAGGTTACAATGTTACTTTGTTTCCTTCAGCGAAAGCATTGAATCTTATGGAGAAATGGTTAAGATTACGCAAGAAAGAGGGCATAGAGAATGATTACCTGTTCCTAGCTAAGTTTAATGGGAACTGGAAGAAAGTCGAGAAGGTAACTATGCAAACAAGTTGGATCAAAAAGATTGGTAAGATAATTGATATTCCTGATCTGCATGCCCATGACTTGAGACACAGTGGTAGTAATCTCTTGTTCCAAAGTGGAATGAAGCTTGAAACAGTGTCTAAATTACTCAACCATAAGAGTACAGCAGTTACTCAAGATCATTATTTACAGATCAATTACGAGAAAATAGCAGATGAGAAGTCTCAGTTTGAAATTTGACAGGTGTTAAATAAAATGATATAATATAAGAGTAAATTAGTAAATCCAAACAGTAAAAAAGGAGAGACTTCATTTGAAAATGTTTAACTATGAAGTCCAGTTTTTTTTAGATTTCTTGATGAAAGAAATGTTGTCAGGTAAGAAAAATCGTATGAGAACAAAGTTTGTTAAGATGGCAGCAATAAAGCTACAAGAGATCGAGAATGATAAAGTAGAATTAATCAAAGAGTATGCTGAGAAAGATGCGAATGGTGAATTGGTCATTATCATAGATGAAGAAACTGGGCAACAAATGTACAAGGTTCCAGATATGCAAGGATTTAATCGTGAAGAAAATATTCTGATGAATGAATTATTCGTGATCGATGAAACAGAAGAACGACAGGATATGCTAGAAACTATAAAAGATATCGTATTAAATACTGAAAGCGCTTTCAGTGGTGAAGATGCTTTTAGATATGATAGGTTTTGCGATATTGTCGAAAATGAGTAAGGGCTAATTCTAGCCCTTCTTTTTTTATATTATGAGAGGGGCTAAATAAATGGACAAAGATTTACGAATTATGCTTACAGCGGACTTAGATATTCCGAAATCCGTTGCAGATATAAATAAAGCAATAGATAAAATTCAAAGTAAGATTAGCAAGTTAAGACTTGATATAGATACTACACAGTTGAAGAATGCTCAGGTTTCGATCAATGGATTGACGAATAGTATGACTCAGGCTCAAATGAAAATTAAAACTGTAACTAGCCAACAAGCTAAACTCAGCGGAGATGGTATGAGTAGCCTTAAAACTAGAGTTAAAGAGATTGACGACATCATTTCTAAGTTTGGTCAAAAAGCATCATATCAAGTAAAAACAGATGCAGCAGGGAATGTAAAGTCTGCAACGATTAAATATGTAGATGCAACAGGCAAGATGATTAACGAGAGAATGAAGTGGCAGCAATTCGTTAATAAAGTAATGACAGGTAACGATCCATCTACAGGTAAGAAGCAGTTCGAATACATAAAACAGAACGTATTCAAGACTACAGATAAAACTTACACAGATAATATTAAGAAGATACAAGATGAGTCAGATAAGCTTTATAAAAAAGCAGTCGCTGGTCGAAATGTAGCTGGTGACGGAAAAACATTCTTGAATCAGAACCAAGCTAAAGATATTGAGAAACGATATAAGAACATCATGAATGTTATTGATGGCGCTGCTAATCAAAACCGCTTGATCAACAATCAAGAACTTAAAGACATACAAAATAAAATGAATTATATTGATAGGTTGACTAACAAATATAAAAACGTTACTAATGAAATTAAACGTCAACAAGGATTAGGTGAAAGACTTAATAATACTGATCTGAAGAATGTTGATTACAAGAACTATCAGTCAATCAAACAGTCAGTAGCAGATCAATACAATTCAATGAATGTTGGTAAAAAAGAAGTTAAAGCTGAGGATGTTGTAATCAAGAAAAGTATTGTTAACTCCAAGACACAACAACAAGTGGCTGATTTTGAAGTTAAGGTTGCTACTGGTAAGAATACATTTGATAAATATAGAGGTTCAGTTGACCAAGCGAGTAAGTCTATTTATCAATTCGGTGATGGCATTCAACAAACAGCAAACAAAAACTTAGACTTCATGAACAAGTTTAAGAGCGCTATGCAGTCCATTCCTATCTGGATGGCTGGTATGACAGCATTCTATCAAACCCTTCACTTCTTTACAGATGGCGTAGCTTATGTGAACGAAATGAATAAAGCGCTTACAGAGCTGTCTATTGTATTTATGCAGAGTCAAGGCGAAGTAGCTAAGTACGGTGCTGAATTTAAAACCATGGCTCAAGAGATGAGTATTTCTGCACTAGAACTAGCTCAAGGTGCAGTAGAGTTTGCCCGTCAAGGTTTGGGTGCAACAGAAATGATGGAGAAGATGCGTATAGCAACTATGTATGCGAAAATTTCCAACATTGACTTTAACACTTCAGCTAAAATCCTTACAGCTACAGTCAACTCCATGGGTGTTGATGCTGAACACGCAGCAGATGTATTTTCATACATGGGTGATGCTACAGCGACAGGTGCTGATGAGATTGGTAGAGCGATGCAAAAACTTGGTGGTTCTGCTGGATCAATTGGTTTAGAATTCGAAAAAGCGGCATCATGGGTTGCGGTTGTATCGTCAAGAACACGTGAATCAGCTGAGACTATCGGTAACAGCGTTAAGTCCATCATAGCACGTGTACAGTCTTTAAAAGAACGTGGATTTGATGAAGTAGATGGTACGCAACTTAACCAAGTTACAAAAGCTATGGCAGCAGTTGGTATTCAGGCTACTGATGCTTCAGGAAACTTCAGAAACTTTGGGGACGTAATGGATGAGTTGGGAGCTAAGTGGGAAGGTCTAACCGTCAAAGAGAAAGCCTATATCGCAACAACTGTTGCTGGTAGCTATCAACAATCAAGGTTCTTGAACATCATGGAAGGTTATCCTGAGTCTGTAGAGCTGTATGAAAAATCCATGACAAAAGCAGGAATTGCACAAGAGAAATTCAACTTGTATCAACAAGGAACTGAAGCGCATTTAACACGTATGAAAGAAGCGTGGAATGGTGTATTCCAAAGTTCATTTGACTCTCCTACTATTCAAGCAGCGATTGATATTTTAGGGAAACTGGGACATGCGTTTGATACTCTCGTATCAACAATTGGTCTTTTACCTTTAGTGTTTGGTCTTGTTACAACAGCGCTGCTTATTGCAAGCGGAGGATTCCAAGCTTTTTACATGTTAATGGGTAAAAAAATGGTTGGAGCTATTGTTAATTTCAGATTATCTATGCAATTAGCTGCACTGTCAGTTAGTCAGTTTGGAATGAGAGCTTTAGCCACATCAACTTCAACAGCGTTATTAGGTGTTCAATTGAAAAGATTAGCGGTTGCTGGAAGAATGGCAATGGCTGCATTGATGCCAATGCTTGTAATTGGTGCAATTGGATTAGCGATTGGAGCAGTTACAAATAAAGTCACTGAGCATAACGAAGCTCTAAAAGCCCAACAAGAACGAATGGACAAGATTAAGAAGAATTATTCAGAAAATCGTACAGCAATTGACGAGATGATTGAAGAATATAAAAAATTGAACGCTATAACTTCAAACGGAACAGTGTTTAAAGATGTAGAAGAGGAAGAGAAATATTTCCAATTAACTTCTGATATCGCTGCTATGTTACCTAACCTTGTTAAGTCTATGGATGATAAAGGTAGAGCACACTTGTTTAATGCTGATGCTATGGAAAAGGAACTGAAAATTGCTGAATCCTTAGCAAATCAAAGAGATAAGGAAATTGTAGCAAACGCTAAAAACAACATTCGTGGCCCAATGATTCAATATGCTGGTGACCAGATTAGTGTAAACCAACAACAGAAAAAAGTAGACAGCATGCTTGCACAAAGAGATAACGGAAAAAACAGCGAAAGCTTTATCGCTAAACTAGAAAGGGAAAAAACAAAGCTAATGGAGCTGGAGATGGTAGCAGCTAATTCCGCTCAAGCAATGAGGGCAGAATTTGCATCGTTAGCTGATGCACAGATGCGTGTATCTGATGTAGAATTCTCTGAGCCTGTTACAGCTCAAATTAAGGATATTGCAAATGCCATGGATGTCACTAATCCTGAGAAGTCGATAGATTCAGTCAAGGCATTGATACTGAATTACGAGAAATTCAAAACGTCTTATACAGACAAAACAGTAACGAATGCAGCTAAACAACAAAATGAAGCTATTGCTGGCATGAAGGATGCTTTGAAAAATGCAGGAGTAGATCATGTTGATGAACTTGTAAAAGGCATACTTAAGGGTAAAGAATCTCTTGAAGCTGCAAAGAGTGCTGCTGATGTATATGCCGCAGCTCATGCATCATTAGATACTGAATTCCAGACAAGCTCAGAAAAGATGGCTGTTTTCAATAAGTTACTGACTGAGAACGCACAAGGTAAAGCGTTAAGTGCTGATGAAGTTGCTAATCTAATCAAAGAAGATAAATCTTTGATCAACTTGTTCAAAGTGGAAAACGGTATCATCAAGTTGAACACGAAAGCTGTTCAGGAACGAAGAAAAGAGGAATTGCAACACTTCCAAGAAGTGACTGAAGCTCGTAAGAAAGATATTGAAGCTCAAGCTCAAGCTGTTAAAGATAAACTAAAAGGTTATGGAATCTTGTTGAAAGCAGAGCAAACTTTACAGGATGCTATCGACCCAATAGACAAGAGAATTGCTGATGCATATGCAATGGGTAACTCTTTGTTGGCTGGAGAGCTTAATAAACAAAAAGAAGCTATTCGTGAACAAGCGGAAGCTATGGAGAATCTAGAGAAAGAAGCAGAACTTTATGCTTCAGCTTTAGGAAGTGTTGGCTCTGCTTCTGGTAAGACTACTGAGTATGTTACTGAGCTTCAAAAAGCAATTGATAAAGTGAACGCTGCTTTAGACAAGAATAGAACTCAACAAGGGAACTATGCAAAATCTTCTCAACAGTATAGAGATGCAGTAAAAGATGAGATCAAACTTTTAAAAGAGAAACGAGAGATGATTCTTAAAGGAATTGATGATCCATCGTTGATGTTAAACAATACAACAACCTCATCGGATGGGACTCCTACCAGCTATGCTCCTTCAACATCTGCTTACAATGGCGAATATGACGATATAATCAATAAGTACGCATCTAAAAACGGTGTTGATCCAAGACTCGTAGCTGCCATTATTCAAACAGAGAGTACATTTGACCCCAACGCTAAATCTAGCGCTGGAGCTATGGGACTAATGCAACTTATGCCGAAGACCGCAAAAGGGTTGGGTGTAAAAAATGCATATGATCCTGAACAAAACATTGCTGGTGGTACAAAGCATATTGCAGATTTACTCAAAAAATATAATGGAAATGTTGAATATGCTCTAGCAGCGTACAATGCGGGTTCTGGAAATGTGAGTAAATGGATTAAAAATGGTCAGATGGGAAATATTCCGACTAAAGAAACAAGAGAATATGCACCAAAAGTTTTAGCTAACTATAATTCGATTTCTGGCACAAGTTCCTCTCCTACATCTTCTAACGTGTCTGGTTCGAAATTGGACACCATGCTCTCAAACGCACTTGGTTTGCAGAGTGAGGGGTTTAAATACAAACAAGTTTCAGGTAAATTTAAAGGAACTTATGATGAATTTGTTAAAGGCGCGACTTCTGATTGCTCTCAATTTGTTCAAGAAATGTTCGATGAATTTCTCAATATTAACCTTCCACGAACCGCTGCTGAACAATCAAAACAAGGAACAGCGGTAGACAAAAAGGATTTGCAAAAAGGCGACTTGGTATTCTTTGAAACAAAGAAAGGGGAACAAGCGTCTCACGTTGGTATCTACACTGGTAACGGTAAGTTTATTCAGATGGGAGATCACGGACTCAAGGAACAAAGCTTAGATAGCAGTTATTGGGAACCTAAATATCGTAGCGCTCGACGCATTGATGGTGTTGGTCAATCAAGTACGGGTGATGCAAGTACTTATAATCCAAGTGAAAAAGAGATATACGACTTCCAACAAAAACAAGAATCAGAAGTAGCAAGTATTGATCAATCCGTAATTGATGCTTATCGGAAGATATTAGATAGTGAAACTGCTGAAGTTGAGAACAAAATCGCAGCTCTGGATAGTACAATAAAAAAATCTGAAGCGATTGCATCTAGAAGTCCTGAAAATTCTTCCGCTTATAGAAAACAATTAGAAGTTCAAAAGAAAGCTATGAAAGATAAGCAGAAACTTCTACATGATGAAGCAGAGATTATAAGAAAATCTGGCATAAATTCGGACGATTTAACTGCAAAACTTAATAGTTTAAGTGATGCTTGGTGGGAGTTAGATACTCAGATTAGTGACATTACATTCCAGTCTGTTATGAGTAAATTGGATGAGCTAGGCGAAAAGGTTGAAACCTTAAAAGGTAAGCTTGATTTTTCAAGCGCTCGACTTGTCTCATTTAAAGAAGGAACTAAGGCTTGGAGAAAAGAATTATCAACTCAAATCTCACTGACCAAACAAATGCAATCAGCAACCAAAGCTCAAGCAGATGCAATTAGAAATGAACTTAAAGGAACTGATCTGACCCCAGTTAAGAGAAAAGAACTCGAAACAATGCTGACGGGGTTGAGTACGCAATGGTGGGTTTATCAAGGTGAAATTAAGGACATCGAAAATACTATTCTAGATAATAAAAAACAACAAGCTGATGAAATCATTCAGTTGATGAAAGATATGTATGCCAAACAAAAAGAGATGGCTCTTGAAGCTATTGAAACTCAGAGTAAAGCTTTAGAGAAAGCTCATAAAGATGAAATGAAACGTATTGAGGATGAGCAGGATGGATACGAAAATCTGATCCAAGCTAAGATCAGATCACTGGAAGATATGTCCGATGAACGTACCTACGATCAAGACATGGAGAAACGTCAGCAAGAGCGCCAAGAAGTGTTAAATAAAATTGGTCTAATCTCCATGGATAATTCAAGTGAAGCTAAATCTCAACTAAAAGAGCTGAATAAACGCTTATCGGAAATTGATCAAGAAATTGAGAACGCTCGTTATGACAGAAATGTGGAACTTGAAAAACAAGCCCTTCAAGATGAGTTAGATGCATCTAAGAAACGAACTGACCAACTCAAAGAGGATGCAGAATTTGAGATTGAGATCAACGGAGAAAAAATTAAAAAGAAATATGAAGATGCTAAAGATGCTTTGGATGCTGAAAAAGAAGTAGTCACTAAGTATTATGATGAACTAATTAATGACGAAAGACGTTATGCTGAAATTCGGAAACAAATCGTCTCAGGGAACACTCAAGCGACTATAAACATCTTGAAAGAGTTAAAAACTCAGATAGATATCTTAGCTCCACAGATGGGTGACGCAATAGCAAACAACTTCACTGATAAGATAAAACTTGCCAAAGATGCTTTGCTTGACTTGTCAGATACTGCAACCACAGTGTCTATGATGATGGCGAATTCAGAAGCTTGGTTCGGTGCTGGTGAATATGAGAAGGGTCAGCTAGAGAATGAAAATGACCAATTAGCAGCCATTAATGGTTACACAAAAAACAAAAAAGGACAATGGGTAGATGCAAACGGTAATGTATTATACACCGTTAACTCTAGTACTGGAAAAGCTTCAAATGACAGTACTGTTGCAGCTCAGATGAAGGCCAACAGTGAGAAGTGGGCAAGTGCAGACGCAGCCACTAAGAAGAAACTTGAAGCTGAGAACCAATCTTTAGGTAAGAGCATTGGAGCCACGTACAAAGCGTCTGAGGGTGCGTGGTACAAGAATGGTGTAAGACTCTATCATAAAGGCGGCATCATTGGTGGTTCTGGAAACAAACAGACCAAGCTCATCAATAAGTTGTTCAATGCAGCACCTAATGAACAAGTTATTATGGCTCTTCAAGATGAATTAGCGGTTCCTTCTGAGAACATTGCTAAAAACTTCTTGCCAAACATGAGTAAATTCGTATCTAACCTAATGCCTAATGTTAGTGTAGCTGGTAGCCAATCTTCTGAAGGAATGGTAGTTAATATCAATATCGGAAGTGTAACAGGAGATGAAAAAGGAGCGGATATTGTAACCACAAAAATCATGAAAGAAATGAAGAAGCTTGGCGTGAAACTACGCTGAGTCTAATGAATAGGGGCTATGCCCCTATTTAATTTTGTCTAAAGGAAGGTGAATACATGGCAATAATGGAATCCATTGAATTCTCATATGATGGGAGATACAGTAGTGACTTTGGACTTTACAATATCTCATTGAAGAGTGATATGTATGAGGAAATGTTTACTGCTGAAAGAAGTATTATAGAAACAAAAATAAGAGGTAATGATAAGCCATATTTTCAAGGTATAGAGTATGAACCCCTAGAACTTGAATTGTCTTTTGCATTTGATGATGTGTGGGATAATGTGAAAATCAGAGAGGTTGCTAGATGGTTGACACAATCATATTACAAACCACTATGGTTCAAAGAGAATCCAGATAGGATATTCTATTGTTTATCAGTAGATAGTCCAAAGTTAATTCACAATGGACTCAAGCAGGGATATATAACGTTAACAATGAGATGCAATAGTCCATTCACATACAGTCCTGTTATGACTTCAAGAATTTATGATTTTGAAAACTTACCAGTTGATTCAGTGGGCACGATTGAATTTCCTAACAGGGGAGATGAAATTCTTAAGCCAGAGATTTGGATTCAAAAATATGGTAATGGGAATGTATCAATACTTAACAGAACAAATGGAGGTAAAGAATTCAAGTTTACTGGACTGTTAGGTGGCGAGACAATTTATGTTGATAACGATAGAGAGTATATCGAAACAAGTCTACCTTCTACATATAGATATGGAAACTTCAATAATCATTATCTTGAATTACAACTAGGCATGAATCTGTTGGAAGTAAGAGGAGCTTGTAAGATCAACTTCAGATATCAATTCAAAACGCTACAGTAGAGAAATAAAAGGAGGAACAATATGTCACTAGGAGAATTAGATTTAAGTTTAAAACCACAGAAATTAGAGTTATTCTTAGCAAAGCCTAATAAAACAATAATTGCGAAGCTTAAGGAAGCAGGATCACTTGTTAATACAGTCAAGTTGGGTAATGTTAATGAATTGTCTTTTACAGTACCATTCGAAGTAGAGATTTCAAATCAACTGAGAAGAAATCCAAATGTTGATAGATTAAAGGATAGATATCTAATTAAAGCACAAATGGGTGATAAAAGTGACTGGTACATCATTAACAATATACAGGACTCCATGGATGACGATGGAGATTCAAGAGCAGTAACTGCAATGTTGTTGCCATATGAGATGACAAATAAAATGATTAAGACATTTCAATACGAATCATTGAACTTATCTACGGTTCTAAAAGGTGGAACTACACTGGATGTCGAGACTAGTCAACCAGTTGCGGTTGAAGGAATACTGACAAATACACGATGGAAGCTTGGATATGTGGATGCTTCATTTGAAGTTCGGTTTAGAGCGTTTGATTTCTCATCTGTAACTGTACTGGATGCCATATTTCAAGTGGCAGAGACGTTTAATGCATTAGCTATATGGAACACTGACACCAGAACAGTGAGTTTCTATGATCCTGAACTATTTGGTATAGATAGAGGTTTGATTATAAATTATGGACATTATCTCAAATCACTCTCAAAAGAGAGTAAGGGTGATGAAATCATAACGAGATTAAAGGTGTTTGGAAAAGATGGTCTATCCATTCAAAGACTGAATATAACTGGTCAAAACTATTTAGAAGACTACTCATACTTTATGTATCCTTTCCAAAGATATAAAGACACGTTAGGTGTATATCATGTGACCCAGCATAGTGATTACATGAGTGATGAACTGTGTAGTGCAATTCTAGATTTCGGTGAATTTATAGAAATGAAGCAAGGCCAATTTGACACATTGTTAACTCAGAAGAAGAATGCTGAACATGATTTATTCATGAAAGAAGAAGAGCGCAATAAATTAATTGGTGAGCTTGCAATACTGAAGAATGAATTAGACACAGCTAATTATTTTAAAACTGATGCTTCTGAGATCATTGCCAAGAAGGATCAGAAAGAAGAAGAGATCAGTAGGAAGAAAGATCAAATTACAGTTGCCTACTCTGTTGTAGAAGATGTCAATAAGTCAATTGCTACGCTTCGATCAGATATAGCGTATAACAACTTCTTTAACGATGCCTTGAGAGAGGAATTAACTGATTATGTACTTGAACAAGAATGGGTAAATGAGAATATTGACATTGACACAGACTTGTACGAAGAGAGTAAGAAAGAATTCGAGAAAGTTAAGATGCCACAAGTTGTTATCAATATTGATATGGTTAACTTTCTTGAAATTGTTGAGTCTCAGAGAGATTGGGATAAGTTGAATCTTGGAGATATCATTACGATTCGATATGATAAGTTGGATATTAACATGACTGCAAAGTTAATCGAATATTCAATCAATCACGAAGATGGTTCTATTAGTGTAACGATTGCAAATACCAAAGACATTTTATCGGATGAAGAGAAGTTTATTAAAATGCTTTACTCTTCAACTGCTGCATCCACAACTCTCAATACGAATAAGTTCAAGTGGGATGGGATCGGAAGTACTGCTTCACAGGTAGACAAGCTCATTAATGACATTTGGGATGCTAACAAGCGGAATATCGAAGCTGGTCAAAACAACAGCATTGAGATCAGTCCAAGAGGGATCATCATTAGAGATAAGACTGACCCAATGAGTTACTTAGTTGCTCAAAACGGTTTGATAGCAATTACTAACGATAACGGAAACTCATGGAAACATGCGATGACAAAAGATGGAATAATCGGAGAACGTATTTTTGGTAAGCTTATCGCTGGGGTAAACTTGATGATTGATGCAAGTGACAGCAGTGGGACGAAGACTTTTACTGTAGATGGCAACGGAGTTACTATTGCTGGAGCAAAACTGACGATCACAGGAGGATTGCCACCTAATCAATTAGACCCAACTTTTAAAGATAGTTTAGTTAATCTGACTAAATCTTATAATGGAGTAGTTATTGATTCTGTGAATGGCTTAGTGATCACGAAGTCTAACAACCTGATCAGAACAATCTTGAATGCAACTGAAGGTTTCTCATTTGAGAAGAATGTAAACGGAACATGGACTAAGATGTTGTTCTATGATGCATCTACAGGCAATATGAAGGTAGATGGAGAGATTAATGCTAAAGCGTTAAAGGTGAATGGGGTAAATGTTTTAACAGTGGACAATAAGATAAGCACATCAGGGATTGAGACATTAGAGGTAGGGAAAAACGTAATTATGGGGCCAAATGCATATATCAGTTGGGCTAACATTGCGAACCAACCATTTATTCCAACTGACGCAACTCAGATCGGAGGTATTTCAAGTACTTATATTGATGCTAACGGTATCTGGACAGGAAAGATCAATGCGAATTCTATTGTAGCTGGTACAATCAGTGCAGACAGAATTACAGGTGGTTCTATAACAAGTTCAACGATCAACGTGAGCACTGATGCAACAGTGGGGAACAGACTTTATATTGGACAGTACAATGATAGAACATCTGCAAAAGGCATTTATCTTAATAGCGTAAACTCTATTACTGTAGGTGGATCAAGTAATAACAGAATGATTATTGCTGCTCAACAAATTCAGTTCAGTGCTCAAACTATTGATGGGCTGCCAGCTGCTAAGTTTGGATAAAAAAAGTGGACTATTTAATAGTCCACTTTACATTAACAAGCATTTCGCCACCAGATTTAGCCAAAGTGCTAACTTCGATTTGATCAACGAGTGAAGGATCAGTGATAGTCTCATATGCGATGTCAATTGATTTAGACTTTCCAATTCCCTGAATATCAATGGATGAAATACCACCAGTCAAATTTGAACCCTGATAAGAATTTGTCCAAATAGTCAAATCACCGTCAGGAATTGTGAATCCATTCATTGCTTCGACATTCACTTTATAAGATATTGAATAATATCCACTGGAGTTAGGAGTGGAACTGTAGGAATAATCTGACACAGAGAATTTGTAATTACCCACAGAAACGGATTCGTTTGAGCCTACATTTTTATCTTTTACCATTTTATTGGTATCACCAACATAAGAGGGTTCCGAACTAACGTAATCACTATTTCCTGTATTTGTATTGCCACCATTTGTATTATTGGTTTGACTATTATTCGGAGTGCTGGTTGAATTAGTTACAGGATTATTAGTCTGAGTGTTGCTTTGAGAGTTGTTGTCAACATTAGGAGTTTCAAGTTCAATAACGCCATTTTTGTAAGCAATATCAGCTCCAACCAATTTCGAAACATCTCGAATGCTTACATATCTTGAGTTGTTATAAGTGAGGACAGGGTTGTTTGTTTTGGCATTTGATCCATCAACTGTGATCTTTTGGTCATTTACTATGTATGCTTCAATCTTTTTTAATGCGCTTCCAGCAAAAGATGTTCCAACAACACCCAATAATGCTACACCTGTAATAAGTCCTACTGTGAAAGATTTTAGGTTTTTCATACTAGACTCCTTCTAGTTATATTTTCATAAAATATACCATAATTCGACAGGTGTATCAAGTATTAAATAAAAGAAAGGATAGATTGAATGGCAATAATTAATATACAAGTGTCAGGTTCAGTACGATATGACTATATTCCTGTATCTGCAAGTTTTCAAACAGGTGGTGGACTAGCTAAATATGTTCGTTTCTTCCTGAACGGTTCTCAGGCTTCATCGCTTGAGAGTTTTTCGAGTCCAGTTACATCTACAACAAAGTACTACCAATATACAGGATTGAGAGAAAATACATCCTACAGTCTAACAGTTCACTTTTACGACTCAAGCATCAGGAGTTTAGGGAGTAGTACCATATATGTCACAACACCATCAGCTCCAGATACAAGTCCACCATCAATTATGTCTTGGTATCAGACTTCAGTAAATGTAAACTCTGTATCAATGTATGCGTCTGCTTATGACAATAAAGGAGTTGGAGGATTTTGGTTCTATTTGAATGGAAGTTCATGGGGATCAGCAAGTGGTTCTTCTGCCTATTACACATTCTCAGGACTACAACCTGATACGACATACACATTTGGCGTTAAAGCGTATGACACAAGTGGAAACCAATCCTCAATGTCCACTATTAGTTATAGAACCTTGAAAGCAAGACCATCTGATTTATATTGGGATTCAAGCAAGTATTCAGGAGGGCCGATTATAACAGCGAGTGAATGGAATAGATTAACAAGCAAGATTAATGAGTTTAGAACGTATAGGGGATACGGTTACTACAGTTTTTCCTACGCATATAGTGGTAATATTTTTTATGCATCTATGTATAATCAAGCAGTAAGTGCTTTACGCGATATGACATCGAATGTCCCACCAACGCACAACTCAGGAGACACTATATTCGCTTCAGAAATAGACAGATTGAGAACTGGTCTAAACTCAATTTATTGACAGACGTAAAATAAAATGATATAATATTATGATAAGGAGGATGGTTTCGTGAATAATTATTTTCAATACAATGATCCTATTAAAATCTACTGGAGAAAAGGTACAGCCGATGATCCATATGTTCCAAAGGTAGAATCACAACAAGTTATTAACGGAAACATTGTACTGGATGAAATACCAGACACGTTTTCGCACGTACAAATAGAAGGGTATTATGAGGTTTATAATGAACTACCACAAGAAAAAGAGTATGTAGTCAATTACCTGAATGGAATTGTTAAGTTTCATAAATCTCAAGAATCAAAAAGTGTTAAAGCAAGTTATATGGGTAAAGGTATTATCCTCTATCCTGCAAAACGGATTTATCTTGAAACAGACGATCCAAATATTCTAAGAACGTTACAAGATATGATTGATGAAGCAGATAATGTTATAGGTAAGATTGACGATTTCAATTTAGTACTTGTAAAGGCGGATCAAACACTTGTTAAATTAGAGTTAGACATCGATACAGGAAACAAGTTGAGCGCAGAACTGAAAGCTAACATTCTACAAGCAAGCACAAACAATGATTTACTTAAAGCATCCATAAGAGATGCACAAGCTAAAAAAGAAGAAATTGATTCCTCAATTACATTAGGCCAAAAAACTAAATCAGACCTAGATATTAGTACTGCTGTAGCAACAATCACTAAGAACGATTTACATAGTGTAGATGTTGAAGCGAAAGAAACAAATGAAATTTTGTCTGCTGAGATCATTTCAGGTAAAACTTTAAAAACTGATTTGACGAATACTATTTCAACTGCAAGTGTAAGTAAGCAAGATTTAGACGATAGCATTGATGAAGCTGAACAAGTTAATACTGATTTAAAGGCCACAATAGTTGAAGGTAAGGCTACTAAAATAGCATTAGATGAATCTGATGTAGCTGCCAAACAGACAAAGGTAGATTTAGATAATTCGGAAGCAAAAGGAAAGTCAACAAACACTGAGTTGTTGCAGACAATTTCAGAAGGAGAAGCATTGAAAGCTGAACTGGATTCTGACATTCTGGCAGGAATTCAATTGGACACAGACTTGAAAACGCATACAGAGGAAGCTAATGCATCTAATGTAGCGCTTCTTGATAGCACTGCAAAAGCTAACACGACAAAGACTGATCTGGAAGCTGTGAATGTAATAGCGGTTCAAACTAAAACAGATTTGGAGTTAAGCACTGATACAGCTGTTAACGTTGATACTGAATTAAAAACTACTATTAATGAAGCTGAAGATGCAAAATCAAAATTAGTTACAGAAATTACAGCTGCTACTACTTTAGACACGAAATTGAGCCAATCTATCGTAGATGGTGAAGCATTAAACATAACCTTGGAACAAACTACTGTTAATGCAGAAACTGCAAATACAGAATTGTCCGCTGCAACCAAAACTGCTGAAGATGTTAAGTTAGATGTTGATGCAAGTACAACAAGTGCCGTTGCTGCAAAAACTAATTTAGATGCTTCTATTACAAGTGGAACTTCATTGAATAGTGAATTAAATACTACTATTCAAAATGCAAATACAATAGATGAGGAGCTTGGAACCAAGATTCAAGACGGTGGAGTTTTAGCTACTGATTTAGGTAGTAAAATTAACACTGCTACTCTGCTCAAAGATGGCTTAGAAGATTCAACAACAGCTGCACAAACAGCAAAGGTTGATATTGATAATGCTGTACAAACTGGTGCTGTTAAACTTACAGAGTTGAATGATGCAATTAATCTAGCTGTACTGACAGACGATAAAATTAAAGATTCAACTGCAAAAGCTGAGACTGTAAAAGCGGATTTAGATATTGCCAATACAACTGGTCAAACACTAAATGATGAGTTGGCTGATAAAATTATTGTTGGAACTCAGTTAAAAACTGATTTAACCAGCTCAACCGTAGAAGCATTAGATGCAAGTGAGCAAATTGACGGATCAGTTATAGCAGGGAAGAACAAGATTGAAGAAATGGATGGTAAGTTAACTGAAGCTGAGAGCGCAATTCAAAACACAAATACATCAGCTGAAAAAGCAAATGATGTTGCCGATAGAATGGGTGTATTTGAAGCATTCGATGAAACCAGTGTTTATCTTCCTCTTAATAAGGTAGCTTATAGTGGTAGCTCATATGTCTGCATTAAAGAGACTGTAGCAGGGATACTTCCAAGTAATATAAACTACTGGCAAGTAATCGCTCAAGCTGGTAGCGGTAGTGTTAACAGCGTTAACTCTGACAATAGTGGAGACTTGATTGTTGCTAACCCTAATACTGACGTTGTTATTTCAGTGAATACAGGTACTGGAGCTAATCAAATCTTAAAACTTGATACTGCTGGGGAATTAACAGCAGATGTATTGAAAGATGGTTTGAAGAATGCAGCTGTATTATTAACGGATAAACAGAAGTGGGACGGAAAACAAGATGAGTTAGGATTTACACCTGAAGACTCAGCAAATAAAGGTCAAGCAGATGGTTTTGCTCCACTTGGTCAAGATAAAAAGATTCCAGCAGAATTCATGCCTAAGATCAACAGTGTTCAAGTTGTTGCTGATCCGTCAGAGCGTGAAGCTTTAACAGGAATGTCTACAGGGGATTTGGCTTTCGAAATTTCAACAGGACAGACTTATATTTATTATGAGGAAGCTTGGAAGATTCAAACTTCATCAGACTGGGAAAATGTAAAAAACAAGCCATCATTCTTCAGTTCAATTGATGTACAAACAATTGAAGGAACCAGTGTAGGTAAAATTGAAGCTGAAACCTCTGTTGATGAGTATGTTATTCAAGCAGCTGAAGGAATTAATCTAGTTGCCACTTCAGAAGGGAATGTACTGACTATTGGTCTTGATCCAGCGTTGAAAGAAAAGATTGATCAAACGTCTGATCTAGCAACTAATGTTGCAGACTCAAGTATTAATGGAAACATTCTTATTGATGGAACTGAGACAGTGGTTTACACACATCCTGTAGAAGATGGATACATGCATGTCCCTGTTACTGGAGACACAAACAGCGGTAAGTATCTGAAAGCTGGAAACAGTGCAGGATTATTTAGCTGGGAGAATATCTTAGCAGCTGATATAACTCAAGATGCTTCGAATAGATTTGTAACTGACTTGGAGAAGCAAGCATGGAATTCCAAACTGTCTGACAAAGGTGGTCAAATAACAGGTGATTTAACAATAAATAAAGGTATTCCTAAACTGATATTTAAGGTATCAGGTCAAGAAAATGAATCTCGCATTTTCTGGAATGCAAGTGCTGAGAACGATTTAGGAATACAATTTGATGTATCTGGATCAATTGTTGCAGTAATGAAAAAAGATAAGACTACATCATTTAATGGTGACGTTGACGTAAAAGGAAACGCTGTTTACCATACAGGAAACCTTGGTGTGGCTACCGAAACAGAAAATGGTCTTATGAGCACAGAAGATAAGATCAAATTAAACAGTGTTGGAACTGAGGAAAGAATTTATGTTGGAACTGAAGCTCCAATAAATCCTCCAACCAATATGGTCTGGATTGATTTGAATAAGTAAGACATCAAATAAAATAAAGATGAGCGCTCTCCTAGTGAGGGCATATTTTGCTTGCATTTTTTGGAGAGCGCTTTCATTGAAAGGGAGAAATAAATGCCAACTATTAGAATAAATAAGGGAACAGAGATTCAGCCAGTATGGGAAGAGGTTCGTCTTGATGAAGGTACTGGAGAATTATCACATGTTGAAGGAGAAAAGACAGTAGCAGTAGGTAAAGCTACGCATGCCGAAGGACATTATACAAGAGCTAACGTAGGCTATGACAAACTAACTACCACAGCAGTAATCGTTGAGCCTTATAGCGTTACTGTAGCAGACGGAAGCAGATTCCGTGTAGGAGATAATATTGAGATTTTACATGGCGACTTTGCTCTAGCAACAAAAGTGGTAGAAGTTCTTGAAAACGTTATCACTATTGATCAGATGCCAGAATTCATTGAATCACCAGATGTGTCTTTACCTTTTGCAGCAGGATCAGATGTATTCAATCTGTCATGGGCTAAAAATTATGAAGCTTATGGTCATGCCGAAGGTTATAAAACCTATGCATTAGGTATTGCTTCTCACGCCGAAGGTCAACAGGCGCAAGCAATAGGACAAGGTTCTCATGCAGAAGGTTTTTCAACTAAAGCAATAGGATACTCTTCTCATGTTGAAGGAAATCAGTCTATTTCATCAGGTGACAATTCACATGCCGAAGGATTTGCAACCAAAGCATCAGGTGTTACAGCGCATACGGAAGGTAATCAGACAGAAGCAACGGCAGAAAATTCACATGCGGAAGGGTATCTGAGTAAAGCGTCAGGGGTAGCATCTCATGCGGAAGGTCAAGAAACTAGAGCAATAGGAAGCTTCTCTCATGCCGAGGGAGAAAGAAGCAACGCATCTGGAAACAGCTCCCACGCAGAAGGTGATAGAACCGTAGCGTCAGGAACTAGCGCGCATGCAGAGGGTTCTTTCACTCAAGCGACTGCTACAGGAGCGCATTCGGAAGGTGCTGGCACGAAAGCATCGGGTGTATACTCTCACGCTCAGGGATATAGCACAACTGCATCAGGAAACAACTCTCATGCCGAGGGAGAATCTACCGAAGCATCTGGCATGACTTCCCATGCCGAAGGATATCAGACTGTCGCTAAAGGTAACACCTCTCATGCAGAAGGTTCCTTTACAAATGCATCAGGTCAGGGTTCTCACGCTGAGGGAAATAATACACAAGCGTTAGGAACATTTTCTCATGTCGAGGGAGATCATAATTACGCTTATGGTTATGCGTCTCATATAGAGGGTAACGAAAACATTTCAGGTCAAATCCTTAAAGGATTTGAGTCAATCGATACAGCTACTAACACGTTGAAATTATTATCCACCGAAAACCTAAGTGACGAAAATTTTTACGAAGGAGAGAAAGTTCGATTCTATTATTATAATTCTACCCCTCCATATTTCCCTTCAACATTGGATACAACGATTACTTCAATTGATATTGATCTAAAAACAATTAAGCTGAGCGACCAAATACCTAGCTTGGGTACAAATCCTTCTGACACCTACAAAATGGGGATGCTATTAAGTCTCAGACCAGATAATAAAGCCGATTATTCGCATATAGAAGGATTCCAAAACATTGCAAAAGGTAAAGCTTCACATGCTGAGGGGAATCGGAATTTTGCAAAAGGTGATTATTCTCATGCGGAGGGCAGTGGAACAAAAGCATCAGGTGAAAGTTCACATGCTGAGGGTGATAATTCTCAGGCTAATGGAAAACAATCCCATGCAGAAGGATTGTCAACTATTGCTTTAGGGGTAGCATCCCATGCAGAAGGTAGTTTGACACGCACAAATGTTGTATTTGACAACCTTGTATCTAAATCTGTCATCGTTGAACCTTACAGTATTGAAGTGACTACTGGAACGAGATTTAAAGCTGGTGACGTTATTGAAATTCCTAAATACAGTTTCACCGCCAAAGTACTGAGTGTGTCTGGAAAGATGGTCACAATTGATACAATCCCAGGGTTCAAACCGATTCCTTCATCGGCGCTTATGCCATTTGCGGCAGGGGTGTCGGTTTATAACTTGTCTTCGATATATTCTTCTTATGGTCACGCAGAAGGTTATAAGTCAGCGGCATCGGGATCGGCTTCACATGCAGAGGGCAGTGAAACATTAGCAGCAGGAAGTAGTTCTCACAGTGAGGGATACGGGACTAAAGCTACGGGTAGTGCTTCACATGCAGAGGGTGACAGCACAGCAGCAACAGGACAAAGTTCTCACTCTGAGGGTCAAAGCACAACAGCAACAGGTAAAAGTTCACATGCCGAGGGTGAAAATTCCAAGGCTATTGGAAACCAATCCCATGCAGAAGGATTGTCAACATATGCGATTGCATCAGGTTCTCACACAGAAGGACTTGGGACTTTTGCAGGGAGATATTATGATATCGTTGCTGTGGATGCCGCTAATTTCAAAATCACTACTGAATATCCAATGTCTCTCATAGGTAAAGGAGATACCATAGCTGTCATAAAGAACAAAAATTATGAGACAGTGTATGAATTCAAAGTAGATAAGTTTGATTTCGCGAACATATGGGAACTTACACTTGAAAACACATCTAATATGAGCAACATTACCGTAGGCAGTAGGTTGTTACCCATTACATTACCTGCTAGTGGAAGTGGTGCTCATGCAGAGGGTACGGGAAGTATTGCATCAGCTCGCGCGGCACATGCAGAAGGGGATTCAACTATTGCTTATGGGGTAGCATCACATGCAGAAGGTGTACGAACCCTAGCTGACGCAGAGGGGTCACATGCAGAAGGAAATGGGACTATTGCATCAGCAATCAATTCGCATGCCGAAGGTTTACGGACAGTAGCATCAGGATTGGCTTCTCATGCAGAAGGAAATGCTACATGGGCTTTCAGTGATGGTTCTCATGCCGAAGGTTATGATACTGTAGCAATGCCAGCCATTGTATTCACAACTGTTACTAGTAGGGATTATACGAATAATACAATCACTGTTGGTCTTGTTTCGGGATTCAGTGAAGGTGATAAAGTGTATTTGATAGCAACAGATCAAGTATTCTCAACACCGTTCACCATTGCGTCTACTAATGGAACAACATGGACTTTAGCAGAGAGTCTAAGTGTTACAAGTCCAAATTCAGTTACACATGTAATCAAGCCTACAACCGAAGCTAACATACCGTCTCATGCAGAAGGGAGATCAACAAAGGCGTTTGGTATGTATTCTCATGCCGAGGGTTACAATAGCCAAGCTACTGGGAATTCCGCTCACGCAGAGGGATATGGGACAGTAGCATCAGGTAATTACTCTCATGCTGAGGGGACTGGAGCACAGGCTAGAGGAATAGCTTCTCATGCAGAGGGAAACAATACAATAGCCAGTGGTTTATATTCACATGCAGAAGGACATACGGCTATGGCACAAGCAAACTATTCGCATGCAACGGGGGTATATACCAATGTAAGTAGTGCATACCCTTCCGCTTGGATTATGGGGCAATATGGAGAAGCTAAAGAACAAGCGTCTTGGCATTTAGCAAATGGAACTGGATCAGGAGCAAAAGGACTTGCCGCAAGAATCTCAACTCAAGGTGGTATGTATACCACAAAAGCCTACTCAACTGGTGGCGCAGACTATGCTGAGATGTTCGAATGGATGGATGAAAACAAAGACAACGAGGATCGTGTTGGGTATTTTGTAGCGTTAGATGGTGACAGAATACGTGTTGCCAATGCATCAGACAACTATATTCTAGGCGTTGTTAGTGCTGATCCATCAGTTATTGGTGACAATCAGGATTTACACTGGAAAGGTAGATATCTGAGAGACGAATGGGATCGTATTAAATATCATATGGTAGACATTCCAGCAGAAATTAGTGAGAATATAGTGGGTATTGATAAAGATGGTAACAATGTTATTGAAACCATTGAAATCTCACCAGCTAGAAAAGAACGTCAGCCTATGCTAAATCCTGATTGGGATGCAGATCAATATTATGCTAGACGTGAATTACGTCCAGAATGGTCAGCAATTGGGATGATGGGTAAACTGCTAGTTCGTGATGATGGTACTTCTGTTGTAAACGGATTTGTAATGCCAAACGATGAAGGGATTGCAACAACAAGCGAATCTGGATTCAGAGTCATGAAACGTGTATCAGAGAACATCATTCAGGTTCTTGTAAAGTAAAAGGGAAACCTCAAACTTTGACAGGCGTTAAATAAAATGATATAATATAGTAAAGATATCTGTGGAGTGCATATTTATTATGCACTCCTATTTGTCGTTAAATTGAAGAGTGTGAGGTGATAACAGTGTCAGATTATACAAATAAGGAAATGCTTGAAGCTATTTACGAAGTAAGGGACAGAGTAACAAGAATTGAAGCTCAGTTAAATCGCGCTGAAAAAGTAGAAGAAAAGGTAGATGTAGCTAAGGATGTAGCAGACGAAGCATTAATGATAGCTAAACAAAACGAGAAGCAGATACAAAACTTGCAAGCACTTAATAAGTGGGCATGGGGATTTGTAATAACAGCTATGATCGGAATGTTGGCAACGTTCTTAGGAGTAGGAAGATAAAGAAGGTGAGTGAGAATGAAGTGGTTTCATGGATTTTTCTCTATTGACGAATTTAGAATATCAAGTTTAGTACTCATCCTAATCGCAGTTGTTGCAGTGATCCTTGCTGTGTATGCAACTACAGGCAATGTGAATCATATATTGATTAGCTTTGCAGAAACATTAGTGTATTCAGTTGCTGGAGTAAATGTTGTAAGCGGTTTCACTACAGCGATAGACAAAAGGAAAAATTCAAAGAATGATCAGAGCGCAATTGATAGAAGTAGTCCTTTAGAAAGCAACGGTACATATGTATCAAAAGAAGAAGTGGATATAAAAGATAAAGAAAGGAGTAAAGTAAAATGACATTTAAAATGAAATACAATATTACAGCAGACTATATCAAGACAGGCACTAAAAGACGTTCAGGAATTAAGATGAACAAGATGCAATTCATTGTTGCACACGATACTGGAAATCCTAAATCAACTGCTAAGAATAATGTAAGTTACTACAAAAACTCAGCAAATGAAATCAGTGCTTCAGCACACATATTCGTTGATGACAAAGACATTATTGAATGTGTTCCGTTTTTAACTGGAACTCCAGAAAAGGCGTGGCATGTAATATATAATGTTCCAAAAGATAATCAGTTGTTCGGAGTGGATTCAAATGACGCTGCTGGAGGAATTGAGTACTGCTATGGTGACAATATCAATGCAGATGAAGCTTATAAGAGGTTTGTATGGGTTATTGCCTATGCCTTTTACAAAAATAATGTAAATCCTACAAAGTTAACAGGTCACTACATTCTTGATCCAGATCGTAAGAGTGATCCTAAGAGTGGTTTAGCAAAGAGTGGACGTACATTTGAGCAGTTACAGAAAGATGTAATCAAAGAATATAACGATTGCATAAGCGGAGAAACATCGAAAGGAGAGGTTCCAGTGGCAGCAACACCAAGTAATGGAATTGTAAAAGAAAGAATTTACGCTTCAGGTGGAGTATTGAAACGTGCAGATGGTGATTACAAAGTAAGCGCAACAGACGTAAGATATATTAAATTCAAAAAGAACGCATTTACAATGAAAGCAGTTTGGAGTAAAGGGAAAACAGTTTCACAACTCGTTAAAGAACATGGAGCAGATTATGGATTTAACTTCCCATTCTTCTGGAATGGTAATCCGATAGCAGATTGCAAAATAGGTGACACAATCCTTAACAAAGGATATGACACAGCAAATGCTTCGCAACAAACTAAATGGAATGGTTTAGCTTTTAAAGATGGTCAACCTGTGATTGGTACATTGAATGTGAATGATGATTATGGCAAAGATGGCTTCTTAGTTAAGACTACTCCATTGTTAGTGAGTAAAGGAAATTTGGTTTGGGAGTATTACAGAAAGCAAGATGGAACTGCAAGTGATATCGGAAAAAATGGAGACACATACGTAAGATGTCAACGTACATTTGTAGGATTAGATGCTGAAGGTAATTTCCACTTAGCTGTAGGTGATGGACGTACCAGCTATGATAGAGGATTAACTTTAGAGGAAATGGCGCTTTACATGAAGTCTAAAGGTTGCATTACAGCGCTTAATGGCGATGGTGGAGGTTCATCTGTTATTGCAGACAAAACAGGTTCACTAGGACAAAATAAAGGCGCAAATGAGAGAGCTGTCAATCATGCAATCCTTATCTTTATGAATCCTGAGAAGACACCTGATCCAACACCTGAAGTGCCAGTGAAAGGAGATGATAAAGTGGAACAATGGAAACTTGATACACTGAAAAAAGTGAGCACCTACAAGCAAAAGGATGGAACTCCAATGATCGAGTATGATACTTGGAAAGACAAGTTAAATGACAATGCACCAATCTGGTTGGTTATGGAGCTAATTGAGAGAGTTTTAAATAACAAGTAAAGGAGTGAAATAAAATGGAAACAACATCTGTGTTTGTAATGTTAGCATCTATACTGATAGCTGTACTGATTGCATTCTTCTTAGTACCTTTCTTAAAAAGAAAAGGTGTGTTGAATGAGAAATCAATTGGATTAATTCAAAAGTTTTTACTCTTCCTGAAGCTGCTACTTCAGAACTTCAAAGGGAATAAAGCGACTACTAATGTAATCTTTGCTGTAGCAGAGAAGGTAGTAAGTTATGTTGAGCAAACGATGAAGACAGAAGACAATGAGATTAAGAAAAATGCTGCAATTGACAATGTAATAGAGGTTCTTGGAAGTCTTGGTATAAAACTGAGCGATGAGAATGTGAAGTTGATAGAGATTGGCATTGAATCAGCTGTAAATCTTCTGCCAAAAACAAATAAGTAAAAAACAAAAGCTCCTCTCGAATAATGAGAGGAGCTTTATTTTATTCTTCGTTTGGAGAGTGATTAAAAGCGTATACTCCTCTTGATCGTTTATGCACTCTAGGTTCACGTTCCATTGAAGAAGCTAAATAGAAGCTAATTGTTTTCTTAGTAACATTGAATTTTTTGATTGTTTTGCTGTTAATGTAATCTACCATGTCAAGAGGGGAAGATGGCCCTTTTTCCTGCAAACATTTAATAATTAATTCAACGATTTTATCAGACTTTGCACCACTGTAAGAACTCTGTTTAGCTTTATTCTTTGGTGTAGTTGTACCTGATTCTTTCGTATTTTTGTCAGTAAGATTAAATTCAATGACTTCTTGTGTAGGAGATGCTTCGATAAATGATTCTTGAATATGAACATATGGTGAAGAAGTTGCTTCAATTAGATGAGGGAATTCTTTTTTCATTTCATCTTGAATTTTCAATTCGAATTTTTCTGTCATATGTTTTGCAAGCAATTCAGCATAAAATAGTGATAAATCAATCTCACTTAATTTTGGCAACGATCTCATAATTTTAAATAGTCCATAAACACCCATAAGTTGTGTGATAACTTTTCTGGCTTCCACTGACATATTAACTCCAGTAACTTCCTCAAAATAATCGTTTAGCTCAGTTTCATGCTCAGTCTCTGAGTTACCAAAACCGTAAACACTCCAATTACGCAACATAGAAACAATGTAGCCAAAATGCTGTTTACCTTTTACTTTTTTAGCAGTTCGATGAATAGACTCTAGCATCCAGTAATAAGCTGGCAACCCTTTAGCAAGAAGCTCTCTGTAAATCAATCCTATACTTTCTTCTGTTTTACTATTCCAATCAGGCATTTCATGCTTATATACTCCAGAAATTACAGTCAATGCAGTTTTATCATCTTTAGGGCGACTATATCTTTTGTCGTAATAATCTTGGAGACTAAGCAATGCGTAATCTTTCATAAATTCACGTCCTTGTATCGTATTAATTAATAACAGTATAACACACATAAAGTAATCAGAAACAAAAAAATATGGAAATATTGTCGAAAAACCTCATTTTATCACGGGCAGGGAGAGACAAAGGTATTGAAGACAGATAAAAGTAACAAAGCAGATCGATTGTATAACTATATGAAAATTTCAGGTAGTGACAAATTCTCAATAAAAGCACTTGTTGGTTCTACATCATATCTGCTATTCCGCACCTCAATTGTTCTTCCATTGTATTAAGTCAGTGCCATAACCCGTCTCCTATTGCAATATGTCATTTCCAGAATTTGTTGACAGCTGCTAAATCAAAGTATATCATAAGTATATTGAAAGTAAAGCAAAAGTATATGCAAAGTAAAGCAAAAGTATACTACGTCAGTAGGAGGTAACCGATGCTTGTTATAAAGTTAAATGAAGTCCCTGCTACACCTGAAGAGCTGAAAGAACGAGCTGAGAGAGCATGGAGAATAGACTTATCACGCCTATACGGTGAGACAACCGCCATTGTTCTATATAAGGGAAAGGTTATTGAAAGCTACAAGATAATTGGTTATAGCCAAGATGATATTGAAACAAACAGAGTTAAATTTAACTTTGAAAAAATCAATCATCCATTAGTAGGTGAACAGCTTAGTTATCGAACATCGAATCCATGTACGATCCTTAGCGAAGAAGAAGTTAAAAGCAAATTAAAATGAAAGGTGAAATCAACTTTGTCAAAACAAATAATGATTGAAACAGTACAAAGAATGTTTAGGGAAATTGATATGGAAACCACATGTGGCGGTTTTGATGAGATGGATCAATCTCAAACTGCACTAACCTTATCAACTGAGTTTTTACAATGTGTTAATACAAGTGGACTGAACATGCTTATGAAGTTGGTTGAAGAAACATCTCATTCAGGGATAAATAGAAAGACTCCTATGACTGAAAGACAGATTGTTCAAGGTTGTAGAAATTATTCTGAAAGCATTCGAAGCAATTACTAAAGGGAGAGATACTTATGAAAAATTCTGAAGAGCATGAACAGTTAGTTGAACGTTTGGAACGCATTAGATATGGGACTAGGAAAAAGAGAATTAAAAAGAAACTAATCAATAGGGTTCGCAAACTTAACTTCAATGCTATTACTGATCATCACTTTGATAAGTTAGGCAAACCTATAAGCTTGATGAGCTTCCTTAAGTTGTCTAATGACGATAAATACAGAAGAGTAAATCTTGATCATTTGAGCAATGGTCTATCTGTATCAACGGTATGGTTAGGGATTGATTATAGCTTTAGCTTTGGCGATAAATCTCCAATCATATTTGAAACTATGGTTTTTAACGATTCTGAAAACGATAAACTTCCAGAATCGGATGTTCAACTAAGATATTGCACTTTAACTGAAGCAAAAGAAGGGCATAAAAGGGTTGTTTCTCAAATGAGAAAGTTGAGTACAAGTACTTAAATGAAAGAGTGATTTCATTTAAGATTTTGAAGAGGTGAAACCCAATGAATGTCCAGCAAACCAGAACCTATGTTTCTGGAGAAATTGAAAAAGCATTGAAAGAACAAAAAATTGGAGTCAGGGAACTTGGAAGACGTATTGGTGTTCACTATAATACAATATCAAGAATGAAAAATTCAGATAGGAACATCACTTTTCAATCACTTGTCCCTATTTTGAAAGAACTTGGTTTAAAGATAGAAATAGTGAAGATCGATGAAAATAAAGAGTGAGCATTTTGTTCATTCTTTACATAGATGTTGAAAATACTGAATCTATATATCAAACATTAAATATACTAAAGGTGGTAATAATATATGAAATATAAAATTATTGTTCTATTTACTTTGATCTTATCTCTTTTTTCATCATCCATTGCAAGCGCTAATTTAAGTAAAGATTGGAACAGCTTAAAACATACCTCTGTTGCCTTGGTAGAACTGTATTACTGGGAAAAGAGTGATCAGGGCATATACACAATGAACTATATGAATAGTACTGGATTTTTCATTGATAAGAATACTGTCGTAACAGCTGCACACTTTGTACTTTTCGCGCCAGAAACACGCGATGGCAATGAAGATCATCAAGTGAAATCACAGTTTTCAGTTTCTCTAAAATCAAAGAAAAACAACAATATCAGAGCTGAAGTAAAGTCTTATGAATACAGTAAAGAGGATGACATTGCTATCCTTCATATTGGAAATGGCACTTTATCTGAAATGGTGAAACCGTTGATATTAGAGACAAGTTCTATTCGTGAAGGATCAACTTACGTAGCTGGGTATCCAGTATTCTCAGATGGGCAACAATCATTTACGAGTAGTTCAGGATCAGTAATACGTACTGAAGTTAAGAATGAAACTCCAATGATTAGAACAACCAACTATACTGATGGTGGGAATTCTGGATCACCATTGATTAACGAACAAGGGAATGTGATTGGAGTGGTTATTATAAAGACAACGTATTATTCCGATTCCTCTAAGAAGAAAGAAACAGAGTATAAACGCGAAGCCCTTTCGACTGATGTCAGCCAAGTATATAAACTTCTTAATCATACAAAATAATGCACAGTTTACTTAGGTGTAACGTTTGTGCTAGATTAATTAATGGATATTTAACTTGACTATATGTGATAGACTCATTTACTATAGCATTAGTAAATACATCGTCCATGTGTTTATTTAAGTGGTGTGATTACCTCAGAGTGGTGCTTACACGACAGAAATGACCCGCACTTTGGCTCTCAAACCTGTGGCGGGTCATTTCGCTATTTGAATGTATATAATTAAATTAATTAGACGACAATGGTTTTATAACCATTTCCCTCTCTCCATAGCCAATACTCTTATGAGTGTTGGCATTTTTATATGATTTGTGATCGGAGCGATTTATATGTCCAGATATCCTACAGATGAAGACAGAGCATTGATAAAAGATTATATCGAATTACCTCATGTACTCAGTGTTCTCAATACAAACGCCGGTAGAGCTGAAAGCTTCAGGTTGCCACATATATTTAAGCTGCACTTAACCACTCTTATGGATCGTGTGACTGCTGATATAGCTGAGACTAGAAAGAAGATGAGAAAGAATGGTATAAAAGTACTTATTGATGAGAGAGAAAAAGATATGGTCTATGTTAAATACCGTTGTAGAAATTATGAACAAGAGTTTAGAATGCTTGATGGATGGCTTCAGGCAGGAGTTGAAATGCGCTTTGCTTACTATCTTGATATTGATATTAGTAAGGTGAAAAGAGAGTAGCAATCTATTGACCCACCTATCATAATTTGGTATAATATCAATGGATAAGTCTATATTTTTTTGGGTTTATATATTAAATGGCAAATAAAATGAAACTGATTTATCACTTCAGTCAGAAAGAAGAGGATACATAATGGGTTTAGTGGTAGTCTGGAAAAGGATGAGCATCTTCTTTAAATGTGTGATGGGATTCGTAGCATTTCACTTGACCGTAACTTTTGGATTTCTTGTGTATTCAACATTGATAAGTGGAACAGAAGAGATCACCAAGTTTCAAGCTTGGACGAATGTATTTGCCAATATACTTTACATCATTACTTTCATTTTTCTGATGCGTTTAAATAGAGAAACAGAAAAAAGATTAGAAAAGAGTCATGAAAGCTTGAAAAAAATTTATAAAGAAATGAATGAAAACTACAAAGATTTACCTGAAGAATTGCAAGTAGTATTGAAACTACCTCAACCAGTGGAATTCAAAAAATCCTACATGACTGTCATCTCTCATGTTATTGGTTTACTTGTGTTCTCATATTTATTGTTTGAAGCTATTAGAACACTACTCCAACAATAATGAGGTGAAACAAATGAGTTGGGAAACAGATAATATTACTAAAACACCTTGTAAATGTGGCATGGGCTTTTTAGTAAGTGAAAGTCGATCAGATGACTGGGGTAGAACATCTACTAAAGAGTGGTATGACTGTGACGAATGTGAACGAGAAAGATTAAAGAATAATAAGAGGTGATACCTTATGCTTTTAGCTTCAATTAATGATCGGAAGGAAGCAAGAGAATTAGTTAATCCTCTCTTTAAAGAGAAGTGGAAGACTGGATTTGATTATAACAAGTCCGAACTAAAGACATTTTCAGGGATTGAATTGAATGAAGATATTCGTACTGGTTTGAGCTTTAAATCAAATGTTGGGAGAGAATCATTCAGGTCTTCATTCGTGGGTAGAGATTAAAGGTGCTATTGTTGACATCTCAATCCAACAAGAGAGAGACTTTTTTGACTTTGGCAAGTATACTGTTGTTATAGGAGAACTTCCTAAAGGGATGGAATTTTATGGTCACAGAGAAGTTCGAAAAACACCAAAAGATTACGCAAGAGATGCAGCCAAAAAAATGGGTATGAAAGTTCATGATTGGATTGCAATGCATAAGCGGAGTGCTCTTAACTCATACCAAAGGTATTTGGAAAAGGAATTGGAACATTATAAGATGATCAATAATATATCAAATTATCAGGAGAGATGACAATGTTATATGTTGAATTTATGAATGTCGTGGATGGCCTAGTAAATCCAGAAGATTCGGCACTATTACTTTCAGTATTTTTTGGATTTGATCGTGAAGACATTAAAGATTTGAATGTTTCGGATATAAAAGATAACAAGACTATTTATCTTCCAAAGAGCCAAACACTCTATCGATTAGGAGATATGCAAGAGGATTCTTTGTTCGAGAAAAGGCTACAACTCGCTGCAAAAGAAGACAAGTGGGCTTATAGAAACGGTCACGATGATTTAGTATTAAATCTACCTCCTGCAAACGGAAAGGTTTTCAGAACTCTTGACTTGATTGACAAAACAATTGATGAAAGATTAACTGAGATTGGAATATGGAACAACTTAGAGGAATACTTTACTTTTGACAAGATCAGAGGTTATGGGAAAGAAAGTTACCTTACAAAATAACTTAAGTGAACCGCTGATGCTTTCAGCGGTTTTCACGTATTCAGGGTAATCTATTCATATTAAAATCGTTTTAAAATGATCTGAGAGGTAAGTTGTTAGGAGGATGTTGATGAAATACTGGACAATACAAACAATAGAAGCATGGGAAGCAGCGCAAACCAGAGGTTATCTGATGGGCAATCCTGAGCATTACATGATTCCAGAGAAGTATCCTTGGATGATTGAACAAATGCATAAGAGGATTGCAAATTATGATGGTTCACCACCAATTTGGTTATGGATGGTAAAGCCTGATTTAAGACAAACGTGTCATGTTAACACAGGTATCAAAGCAGTGAGGTTAACCGTTGATCTTGATCCTGAAGATGTTCTTATTTCTGACTTCGATGATTGGCATGCGATGCTAAATGACTCCTTCAACGCTGACAGTGAAGAGGAATGGGATTCCTTTTATGCAGGGAAATTAACAATCACTAAAGAACAGAGTTGGGAAAGGATTTTCGATTTAAACAGAGAAAGAGACTCTTATTGGCATGGTGACAGTCCACGTCATCTTCAAGGTGTAACTGGTAAAATACCTTTATCTAGAGTGCTGAAGGTTGACCACTTTGTTGGCAGAAAACAACGAGAGATATAATTATACTTAATGCTTGCATGATTATTTAGCTTATGTTATACTTATGTAGATCACGTAACATTAAATATAATGTGACGTATGAAAAGTCTCTCTCTAAAGGAGGGACTTTTCGCATTATGGACATTGTAACATATATGTGCTATTGTATAACTGAAACAAAGTCAAGAAGCGATGCTGTAACATCGTGATTCAATTTCTAGTATGGCTGGTTGGCGACTACAACCAAAGGCGAATTTCAATCAAACGAACGAAAAACCACTGGATTGCAAGGCGACCAACCTAATCCCAGTGGTTTTTCGTTTTGAAGATTAACAACGATCTGTTTTCCAGTACCAAAACTTTGAGCCTTGAGCAATGATGAAGCGTTCTAACCATGTCTCGAAATTACTGTAGAAACTACCTGTATTTTCAACAGAATACAAGCTCTCACAGAGCAATAGGTATTCTTGATCCTGAGAGCACCAACGGTCTAAGTCGATCAGGATTCGATCATCAAGGATATTGGCTACCACAATCTTTCTATCCGATGCTTCATTGTAATGGATGACATCTTGCACGGAATACAGAAAGTTTTCGCCGCCATATTCGGGGTCTGCATACAATGATGCTCCATTGCATAGACGTAAAAAGCTTATGTAATCTGGAGGTAATGGTGTAGAAAAATACTCGGAAAGCTCTTTAATTTTATCTTCGGATGCACTTGGTTTAAATTTATTGATAGCAGCCGCTTTTCCAGTAGGAGTAAATATTTCAATGTGACCATCGTTGTGGTCTGACCATTCTTTAAATGCTTTGAATACATTCATTTACATAGCTCCTTCTTAAAAAAACCGACTTTACAAAAGTCTGTAAAGTCAGTTTATCATATTAATACCCTGTAAACCAAGGACTTACAATTGATTCATGTACTCTTGCAGGGATAGGAATTAAATTGTTGAAAGCATTTGTTCCGCCAAATTCACGCGGTCTAACATGGTGTATATGGGTTACACTTCCATCCCAGTTCCATCCGTTATTCGGATATAACTCGCTGTATTTTTTAATATATACACCGCGTTCAGCTTTACCCCATGCAATGGAAGGAGTTCTTGCCCAATCTGTTCTGGCTGGTTCAGCCATGGTTGTATTTGAGTATGGGTCATAGTGGTGCGGGTAAACTGTAGCGCGTTTGTTGGTCAAAATTTGTCTTGTTTGTGAGCTGTCAGTTCCCATGCTGATGCCAAGAGCATTTTTCATAGTTAGTTTAACCTCACCGAAGTAATACCCCGTTTGGGAAATCTTCTTAGTACATACAACTGTTTTTCCTTCCTTAACGTTTAGGATTCCTTGCACTGTAGCTGTACATCCACCAACACTTGTCCCAGTTGTTCCGCGCTGGATACCCCGATAGAGTGTGTATGCAAGATCAATTCTATTGGGTTTTGATCCAACGAAACCATTGATACGGAATGTAATATTAGCTTCAGCTGCACCATCGATTGGAGTCAACAAGACACCGTAGACTACTGCACCTTGAGCCATTGGTGTTACTGAATCAAGTGACTCAATGGTTTCGTTTGGTTCAAGCATACGAGTGGACTGTGCTCCTGTAACTTTATCATAGCTTAGTAAGTATTGAACTTCTTCGATTTCATTTGGATTTTCGCTTTTGACATTATTGAGGATTGTTGGCTCCACAAAAGCGACTTCATTGTTCCCTTGTACGTCTAACACCACAACTTCATCATTTACATCTTGATCTGCATTAGCGGATAAAGGAAATAGAGTTATGACTAGTGTGGCAGCGAGAAGACTTAATAGATAATTTTTAACCTTTTTCATATCATTATGGCTCCTTCATTCAATTTACATTGATGACTGACAAAGAGAGTATGTTTACACCTCCTTTTGACATAATATAGTATATTTTACCATACAATAAAATGAAAAGCTATAGATAATCTATTTTATTTTACATTTCAGATAAAGATAGAATTTGATTGACATACGGAAGATTACATAGTATTATGTATTCATTCATAATATTCCTCCGTTAAAAGAGGAAAAAACCCTCAGTTTAGTAGTCTGAGGGTTTTCCTATTTATATATTCATTTAAGTATTATTCAATACATTTTCTCTGGTTTAATATAACGATTTTCACGTATAAGTGGTCGCCTTAACATATGAAAATCGTTTTAAAACGATCTGACAGGACACTTTGAAGGGGTTGATAGCATGAAAGGTCATGGGTGGGGATCAGGTCACGGATAAGAAAGGCGAAATAACCATCTGTGGATGTACTATCATGCAAGGTGACTAAAGAATGATCAAGATTGATTTTGGTAGTGAAGTATGGTATCTTGTAAACAGCAACATCCTCTTATTTGGTATGGTAGCCACTTAAGGTATAAAGCATTCATTCAGTTGTCCGACTGAAAATGAAAGCAAGCAAAATAGAGCCGTAGACCTCAAATCTGCGGCTCTATTAATATTGTATACTTATGTACAAAATACGGCTTTTGTGTATATGTAGCCAAAATATGGGATTTTATCTGGATAACTATTTCTTTGTGTCTTATTTTATTGGATACAATTGTATTGTTATCAACAGGTTTGCCTACAATAAAATAACCCAACATCTCATTGTGAGACATTGGGTTATGCTTGATTTATTCCCCTAATTTGTCTTTTGCTCTTTCGAGACAAGATTCGTGATACCATAATGGGAAATCTTCCATATTAGAAGTGTTGATCATCTTTTCAATTTCACCTTCACGATTACACCATTCACAGAATTCCTTTTTGGTTACCTCCATTATGATCACTCTCCTGATTTAATTGTGGCAATCTGAGCGTCAATTAATCTGCTTGATTCTGGAGTGAAGTACACTTCCTCACAAGTGACGCATTCAACGGCTGGTACAGGCTTCAAAGTATGGACAACATCATTATGTTTGAATTCCATTGATTTTTCAATATCATTCATTTTATTTGACCCGCATACTATACATGTTTCAATTTTCCACATGATAATTAGTCCTCCATTTTTCGCTTATTGGTTTGATTCTTGGATGTTAGATGAATCTAAAATTTCAGAAACCTTTTTTCCCAACGCTAGACATTTGCGTCTGCCATTGATCAAATCAGAAAATCTTGCTGGATCGATGCCATGTAACTCACAAAATTCTTTTTGGTTAACACCCATCTCTTTAAGTTTTCTTCGAACGTATTTACCTGTTTCGGTGATTCTGTATTTTCTAGCGACCATAACCATACCTCCTTCAACCATCATATATCCACAATATGTATATTATATCAGGAAAAGGAGGTTGTTTGAAGGTGTTTTCTTCTACCTTTGTGCCCCTAAACCTTTTTTTCTATCTTTTGGAAATACTCAGACAACATTTTAACGTTCAGCTTTGATCTAGCAGTTACCTTGAACTTCAGGGAGTCAATTAGTCGTTTGGCATCGTCGCCTTTTAATTCAGGCGTACTAGCTAATTGTGTCTTAGAGATTCTTGAATCCAGACTCATCAAAATCACCCCCCCTCAGCTAATATCCCATTTTAAAGCAGATTTCGATAGTTTGTCATATGCAGATTCAATGAGAATGAGTTCTTCTTTGAAAGTATCCAATAAAGAAGGATTAAGCCCGCTTTTTTCAAAAGACTCAATCACTTCTTTTAAAAGTTCCATTCTTTGAACCAATGCAATCATGATTTGAGACTTTTCCTCATAAGTTAACTCTTCCATAAGCCACCCACTAATCTTTTGAGAGTTTTATAGTAATGATCTTGACGATAACTCTTTACGTACATCAATGGCCTTTTCTGTACCCACCATAGACACGTAAGGCATGTGTTCGTATAATTTAGTGAGCACTTCGAATGGTTCAATGATACTCAATTCGTCTTTGTGAACATCCCAAAAAGCAAATTTCGCTGAATCTATTTTCTGGATTCTGAACACTGTCTCAATATCACCCTTAAAATATTCATAAACAAGCATTCCACTTTCAGGTTTAGACAGTATATTAATTGCCGATTCAATATTCCCATTAATAATTTCTCTATAATCATTCATACTAATTTCTTTTGTTACTGTTCTAAAAGGATGTATTAAGAGCATTTCTTCAACTTTAATAGACTTTTCATTAGGCATAGTTTAGTGCCCCTCTCATATCAATTTTGTTTTCTCAAGCTTGATGCGACCAATGCTTTAACTTTGTTTTGGATTTGGTTGATCTCTAAGTAGTAGCCACGACCCACCAATCTTTTCTGCTATTACACCGCCGTTGGCGCATAGGTTCTTAATGTAACCCTGGGATAATCCCCATAATTCAGCTGCTTCTTCAGTTTGCATGAGTTGAGACATAATTTCATTCATTTTGAGTTGCAATTGCTCTTTGTTTAGTTCGTTAGACATAACTTCACCCCACCTTTGTCGTAACTACCTTCGTTTTATGTACACTACTCCAGTAATAAGAGAATATGCAGCTACTACCAGAAGTAATGTGGATGCCCATGGGGTACTAATTGATAATGCAATAGTAGATAATACGCCTGTGAGCACAAGTCGCTCAATACCTTCACGTTTATGCTTATTCATTATTCTCCTCCAATTTAACATGTGGTTGACAACTATATAAAGAGTGTTGTATCATGTTGGTGAGAATTGGAGTTAGTGGCTCCCTCTCTCGGTTGATAGCTTATCTCTTGCGGCGATTACGTTTCTTTTTGAGCGTAATCGCTTATTCATTTTCTTTTACTTTCATAGTACAGTTCTATAGCACTTTCAAGAGTTGCGCCGTAACGCATCCTACCATAAACAAAGGGGTAAGGTATATTCAGCTCCTTCAAAAGCTTACTTAGTGTACTGTACTTTGTACCCTTGTATGTTACAGAGTTCTTATCCTTTTCTGCTAAATATTTATTAACAGCATATTCAAGTGTTTCTCCAGCGGAAACTTTGCTATACAATGTATTATAGTTTACACCTAATTCTTTCGCCAATATTCTTAGACTTTTATAATACTTACCATTATAGGTTAGTCTTTTTCTTTTGGATATCACCATCTCCACAGCTGTATCAAAATCAAAGCCTTTGACGGACGTTAAATACATTATGTCCTTCCACAAAATTTCGTAAGCATCACAAAATTCTTTTGCAGTAGCATACGTTACACCTTTATAAGTAACCTCTTGTTTTGGTGGCTCCCTCAGAGTCTTACCCTTTTTAGGGAAGCTTAGGACTTCTGAAACTGCTGATTCCAAACTCATTCCCTGTTTCATTGCATTCTTAATGCCAACTGGAGAAATATTGTACTCCAAAGCTATGTCTTCTAAACTGGAGTACTCTTTATCATTGTATATCAAAGGTTTAGTTTCGTCTTCTTTGTTCTGTGACATGACTTTACACGCCTTTCTCATTATTCCTTTCAGAAAGATGCATCTTGGCAACCCTCTTTTGACTTTCCTCTGTTTGATCTAACAGTGTTTGTACAACATGGAACAAATGATACTCTTTACTTTCCAATAAGCCAATGTGCAGCTGTCCCATTTCTTCATTCATCTGTTTTAATATCTGTTCACGAACTTCTTTAAGTTCATTTAAAGCGTCATTCATGATAATTTCAGCTCTTGTCACATAATCAGTATAATCCTGATTATTCATAACAATCATCTCCAATATTTATTCAGGATCACATTCAGGATCACGTAAGGTAATTATAACATCATTAAGTTCTCCTGATAAAAGTGTAAGTTTAATATCAACACTATCACCTTTAGTATATCTCAAACGATTTTTTACCTTTTGGATCAGAGAATTCGCTTCAGCTAAATCATCTGCTGACTTCCTACGCGCTATGATATCATCAGCTTTATCTTCTCTCTTCCGCTTCTCATCTCTGTTAGACTGCATCATTAACCTCCATTAGACTATTCTTCAACGACACCTGTTTTAATCAAACCTAAGCGTATGCCAGCATATCTAGCCCTTACAACAAGTGCATCTTCATTGTCATTAACTATAACTTCAAGCTTCTCAGGATTGTCATCGAAGTTTTTAATCTCAGATAAATGTCTTGAATGACTTGATAAGTACAGTACAACATCGGAAGAGCTAATTTTACCTTCTAATGCTCTTCGTGACTCTTCATACGAGTCATGTGTATCAACATCAAATCCATGCTTTCTTAGTCGAGCAGCATATTTATTCATATTTTCCGAACCAATTATAAGAATTTTGAAGTTTCCAATATAACTATATTCCTCATTGTTACTGTCAGATTTGCGTTTCCTTCTATTGTAACGAGTCAATTGACTACTTTCCTCAATATTGAACACCTCTTCGATCATGACCATATTGTCCTGAAGAAGTGTTGCTCTAGCTGGATAATCTTCAATCAAATCTTGTTTATCCAATACATGTACATTAAACAAGTGATTGTCAATATTGATGAAAAGCCATTCTTCATTCTTTTTAATGAGGTATCCAAACTCATCATCAGATGAATCTTCGAAGTTTAATGCAGCCATTCTTTTCTTTCGTTCAAATTCGAGATTTTTCAAGTGGTAGAACTTTCTAGATATAAGCTGATAACCAGCAAACTGTCTGTAGTTTCCAATGTGCATCTGATCAGCAAGATTCAGAAACAATCCATATGAAGGAACTAAATTACCTATGCTATTCAATTTCCCTTGAAGCAGTGCATTGCGCTTTTTAAGGTCTTTAACTTCTTTGTTTAAAACCTTATTAGTACCATGAATGCTTCCAAGAGCTGCTTTATGATGAATTTTCATTGTTTCATTTTGTTCAGTAAGAATATTAAGCTCATCATTCAACTTATTGATTATATCGTTACCTTCACGTACAAGTTCCTTCTTCTCTTGTTCCAGACTCCTGATCTGGAGTAAGAGTTCATTATTCTGTAGGACAGCTATCTGGCCTTGTAGAGAAGTTATTGTCTCATCTTTTTGCATCAATTCATTATTCTTCCGAGATAATGATTCATCTAGAACGCTGATACTATTCTTTAAACTCTTTATTACTTCAGCAAGTTTGGCAGCATTCTTCCTTTCGGAACGTAACTCTTCCTTGTTTATTTTAAGTGTTTTATTAAGCTTCTCTACTTGTTCAGATGCCTTTTTCTCCATAGAACGGTGTTGGTCAATTTGCTTTTTAAGCCGCTTGATTTCTTTAAGTAGATCATTGTTGTCATTCGCCGCATCAGCATTGCTTTCAGTAGGTTGTTTCTCATTGACTCTACTCAGTGCTCTTTTAATTATATCTGCCTTTTCTTTTTTCTTATCAGGATCAAATTGCTCTTTCAAGTTCAGTCGTCTTACTTGATTGGAACGCATTAAATCACCCCTATTCGTTATTTATAGAAGTTTTTGATATCTTGACTCGCTCTAAATATACCAAAGACTTTGATAGACTTAACTTTTTCAGTAATCTCCTTCAAGCTGAGATGTCTGTCTATTTCCAGTTTTCCAATAGCAACAATCTTAACTTGTTCAACTGGCTCACCTTTCATATGACGAATCATTTCGTTTTGAGCATACAACTTGTTCAATTTATCTCCATCAAGATTATGTGTCCCAACCCACAGGATCAATGTTGCTGAACCGTTTTTTTCTTCTTGAAATTCCATCATTGAATTTTGGATCATATAAGAGTGTTTGTCTATTTGATTTCTTGTTGCAGTTCTAAAGAAGTCAGTACGGTCTTTGTATACTGTCTTATCTACCAATAAATCAATGTTAGCTAAGTCCATTGCCCCTACATTTATAGATATTTTATCGGTATCTTCAGCCATGTTTGTATCACTCCAATCTTATTTATGCTCCAAATATACTCCATATGGAGCATATTGTCAAAGGGTGAAATAAAAAAAGGTGGTTCTATATAAATAGAAACCACTTTACTTTATTTCATTATACCACAGTCAGTCTTTTTAATGTTTCGCGATACTTCCTGTCCAGTTTCAGCCAGAAGTCAGCTGAAGGAGCAAACACTGTAGCTAACTTATTAGCAAAGTCTTGAGTGACTTCAGTTTCGCCCATTAAGATCGATACAAGACTCTCTACACTATATCCAGTTTGATCCGACAAATCATAAACATTCATTTTGTTATCTGACAGCAATTCGATAACGGTGTCTCCAATTGAAATAGCAATAGGAGCCAAGTATTCATTCTTAATCATTAGTTACATCTCCATTTTCTTTAAAGTGCGTCTTCTGCTTCTTTTAAGCGCGAAACATATTCGTTAAGTTTATTATATTCCATTTCATTGAGCCATCCACACGTATGGAACAGTGGATAACCATTTAGTGATCTACTAAATGTATCGGCATAATTGGCATAAAGAGTAACAGTATCTGTAGGGAATTCCGCAAACATCAATATTGTACTGAAGGCTGTTTCCAGAGATTCTTTGTTATGTGCTACAAAGACTTCATTTTTGAATACCTCTTTAGCTAATTCCTTAATTGCTGCATCTGATTTCATTCAAAACCCTCCAGTCAGTCAGAGCCATCTATGCCATCAAGCGCTAATAGTCTCTGATTATGAAATTCGTATTCAGAACGTAATTCTTGTAAAACCTCGTCATCAGTTGTGTTCATCATTTGCATTTCGAGTAACAATTGATCTCGTTTTATTTCTTCACGTTCATACTCACGTTCTTGCTCTCTTTTCCTGACTTCTTCAGCTTCTTCAAATTGAGAACATCCACAAAATTTGCACTCATCTTGCGATAGATTGTCACTAGAGTTGAAATGTCTATAATATGTATGTCCACAAAAACATAGCACATTGTCGCCATAATTAGGATCGTAGGTAGTGGCGAATTCAGGATCAATAATCGGGTAATGCTTGTTAATTGCTTCTTTAACAAGTTTATGTGCAAGATTCAAGGATGTTTCAATGTGGTGATTATCTACTGGTTCACCAAGATCACTTCTATTCTTCAGTGAATCAGTCATGCTCTTTGCGATATTCTCTAATTGTCCTGCAATCCAATGGATTTGGTAAACTTCCATACTCATGTATACTTACGCCCCTTTGATTGTCTCATTTCTATCACAACTTATTTTCGATTCTATAAAAGAAAAAATAGTGGGAATTCATTTTGGTTTCAATATAGATGTAGTCCTTTGCAACCGTTTTGGATACATACAAACTTTGTACTGGATGACCACACACTACACCTTCACAGTCACAGCTACGCACCTCATAGTACTCAGGTTGACCTTCCGTGTCCCTAAATCTACAAAAAGGAATAGTGGTATTCATGATTAGCTTTTCGTTTTGGTCAAATATGCTAAAAGTGATAACACACGACAACGTAGAGTTAAAATCATCTACCATATCTGCAAGAGATGTCACAGAAGGTATTGGAACAGTTTTGAACACTATATAAGCCCTCCATTATTAAACACTTTATTTAATCCAACATTCTATGATCTCCTGTACGTCTTCAGGGTTCCTTTCTAACTTGACATTAAAAGACACACAAACTTTACCAACCAGTTCTTCATATGTCTTAGCAATGACTACACAATTAGTAGGAGCTGGTATAGCTGCTTCGAAGAGTCTAGCGACATATTGACCACTATATTCAATCGTAGTTGTGTTATAAAGAACAACCATAGGTGATCTTATATCAGATAGATCAAGATTAGCAAAATCATTGAGCATCATGTCATTTATACGCTTATTGTTTCTATTGTTCAATATCATCAACCACTTTCTTCAAGGTGACAAGCAACTTGTTATGATTCTGATGTAATCGGTAATGCTTTTGATTTAGTGATCGATGTTCAGATTTAAGATTTTCATATTTCGCTTTCCATTTTTCTGCTTCTTCTTTGTAATCAGATAGAGTCTTTAACTTCTTAATTAACTCTTCTGTTTCATCTCCCTTACCCTTTTTCTTGCTATCACTATTATCTTTGCTGATTTTTAAAAGATAATTATACCTTCCTCTTACTTTATCAACAGTAGTGTTAATACCAGAATACTTGCTATTGATCTCATCTGCAACAATTATAGCTGAAGAACTTACTGGCATATTCTCTTGTGATAAATTATGTATCCTATTCAGGATATAATCATCTTGTTCAAGAGTAAAATTACGTTTACGACTCATGTTGTTCACCTCTATGTGTTATTATTGAATTGGTACAACTGTGTTCTCAATAAATTATAAAAAAAGAACCGCGCCAGAACGTGTAGGCACGGTTAAAAGTTTGTTCGATTAAGAGGAATCGAAGAGGTTGCATTCGAGGATTATGAGAGGATTAATTCAGACGAAGGGACTCGAACCCTCAAGCTGGAGATTTTCCTGACGATCTTTACATAGTTCATTCACAATTACTAGGGTAGCAACTTAATGTTTTAACCTTCGGTCAATTCATAAACGAAATGTACCCCTACAATTCGCAAGTTACAGCAATGGAGAATCAACTAAGCAAGTTTCGAAATTTCAACCTTCAGCATACCGCTGGCTTATAAGACCAAGGATGTCTACCATTCCATCACGTCCGCAAGTATCTTAAGTGCTAAAGTTGTAATACCTTGTACCCAAATAATAGCACATGATGGCGTAATTTCGGTTTATAGCAATTTAAGCAACCTATATTTCGACATTATAATTATGTATTCGACAAATTATGACCAAAAAAATACCCTGCATATGCCTTTTAACGCATTCGCAGGGTTATTTTTGTTTGTTAACCGCCCATACCGTGGCCGTTTGTTGTCAGTATAATTTCTTTGGTTGGTACTGTGTCAACAGGCGTAGGCTCTGCACTATTAACTACATTAGTTGCCAATGGAAGAGTTACGCATAAAGCTCCCATCAATAAGAGTCCTCGGATCAATTTTTTCATTCTGTTCACCTCCTTTCATAGTCATAGCAATTAAGTATGCTTCTTTTTGTTCTTGTGATGCATTGTTACGATTAATCTCAAATAGAGTAACTACTTGTCTGAAAAAGTCATTGTTGTTCAGCTGAACAGCTACAGCTAAACCACATATTGCAGAATTCAATCCATCCTTGTACATGCCCCTGTTGATGTAGTAATTTGACAGATTATACATACTCATGTAGAAATGTGTTCTGTCAACATTATGCTTCAGCTCAGTCTTAAGGGCTTTGAGTTCTAATTCTTTTAATACAGGTATTATTTCGAAGTTGTGCTCATTCGCAGCTTCCGACAAATTAGTCAGTCCTGTTAGCAGTTCATCATCATTGTCTTTAATGAACTGAATATAATCTGCTAAGTATTCTTTTTTACCAAGCAATAGATTCAAAGTGCGTCTATTGCCTACAGACCAAAGCTGGAGTCTGTTTATTTCATGTTCGAAATTTTCTTCGATTACTGGATATTCTGAAAGGTCAGCATAATTATCCACCAGTATAAGTGCTTCATTATACCTCTTCATTTTTTGTAGGCATGAAGAACGTGTAACATACCCATATCCATGATAAAATACGAGAGGGTATTTATTTACGTGCTCCTCTATTCGTACTTTAGTATTTAATCTTACCTGACAAACTCTTTTAGATATGCTTATAAGCATATGACCATAATGTTCTGCTTCCACCCATTTACCTTGGAAGTAGTAGAGTTGTATAATGTGAAATACAGCATCTAATTGTACTGAATCAGGAAGCCTATTTAGAAAAGGTTCAAACTTGATTAAAGCCTTAATGTCTGAAGCGTCACCAGAGCCTAAGCTAAGAACGAATAAGCGATAATGTGCATAGAGGAATCTTTCAGAGTTATAATCAGAATCATATCTGAGAATATGCTTGTACAGCATCTTCTCACCTTCTGCATAACTTTCTAACTGCAAAAAATTCGCAATATCGTACATAATGGAAAGGAAAGAATCTCCATTTTCAGATAATATGCGGAAGACCTTCTCTAAGCAATCTTCTCGTTTAATCTGAGCACAGCGAAGTAGGAATGGCTCTAGTCGTGGACGCGACAATTTAGCACCATCTCTATATGATTCTTCGATATACATATCGTAGAGCCATCCTTCCTCTTTGCCTAAGACAGCTGTAATGGAATCCAGTTGGTTAACATTAAAGGGTCTGTCGCCTTTTAGTAACCCACTCAAGGTTCCACGGTTTATGCTGATCTTATCACCTAGCGTAGTGACACTGAACCCCATGGCTTCCATCCCTTGGAGTATCATTTGTCGCATGTATGTACCTCCGATTATAATGGTATTTTCTGTTACAATTCCATTTTAATCAAAAAATGACCAATGGTCAAACAGATTCTAGGAAATTAGAACTACGAAGAAACCACTTTTACGCAAAGTGGTTTTTTTCTTAACTCAGTAGTAAACCGCTTAACTCAATTTTCTATTGTCTGTATTCTTAAACATACTGAAAGGAAGCCAGAATAATGTGTTCATAATGAATGTGAGACTCACAATGCTAACCTTCAAAGGAAATGTAAGATTGCTGTAGACTTCTCTTTCATAATTAGAAGCTTTCTTTGCAGCTCTTCCAGTTAGATGATTAATCGTCTCATAGATAGCTCCTAAAATATTGATAATGAAATATCCGACACACACGCTGTACACTAAATGTTCCACTGTCTCACACCTATCATTGATTATTAATCACTATGTAATTCTCTCTCTTCTACTTTTTCATTATATTACACGTCTGTTAGATTGTCAAGGTGTAAAGTAAAATGAAAACACACCCTTCATATTTATGTATAAAAAAACCGCTCCATAGGAACGGCTTGTTTCATTATTTATTATATTAGTGTTCCATCTGCATAAACTTGTTCGCCAGTGATCAAGTACTTCTCCCACGCTTTAGAGATGCTATCAAATACTTGATCAATGTGCGTGTCGTCTTCACTGGCATCTTTCCCTACGTAGTCGTTCCCACTATCAAACGTTTCGTTTCTAACAGCGTAAGTAGGATTGCCTATTGCATTGTTCAGAGGTACGATAGAAATCTTACCGTTTGTATCAACTACCACACTATTGTCTTTTGAATCATCCCCACTAGCAATAGCAGTAACCAGTTCTTCTCTCGTAAACGGAATTGCCATATCAAAAACCCCCTGAAGTGAATTTAACAGCACTGTTCATAATACATAATTATTCAAGATTTGTCAAACTTATTGTTGTTTAACCTTCCATAATATGCTATAGTATAACATAGATATACAAAGTAGTTCATCTAACTTCAGGAGTGATGCATTGTGTCCATTCTTCAATTGAAAGTTGAGCTAGAAAATGTAAGGAAAGAATACAATTCTTTTTGGGATGCAAATAAAATCAAACTTGATGCTGCTGCTGACAGAAAGAGAACCGAAGCGATTGATATTTTCAAAGGCTATTTCGAAAAATCTGGTTTCAATGTAGTTCATCATGTTGGAAGTGATCACAGTGATGGACGAACGTATAGAGTAGATAATTACACTGCTGCTTATGGAGACTTGAATTACAGCATTTCTTCTCCTGAAATCGAACTCCCTATTTTCGGTGCATATGGACGTATTCAACTCTTTGAAACTAAAAGAAATACGAAAGTTAAGGAAACAAACATTATAATTCATTTCGTCAATCGCTCACCTTCATCTTCTACTCCTTCATGGGAATTAAAATCGCCTACTGAAGAATCTCTTAAAAACTTGATAAAGGCTAAGAAAGATGACTTGGAACAATCCAAAAGATGGTATTCAAAACCTGAAAACTTAGAGTTTACTTTTTATGTACACGTTGCACATCAGCAGCGTATACCTGAAGGTGATTTCAGTAAAATTCTTGAATCATTCACATCATAGTACTCATAAAAAAGAACCCATCTATATTACTGGATGGGTTCTTTTTTATGAAGCAGCTTTTATGTTACTAGTATATTCAACTATCTGATTTTTATACCTTTACAGTTGATGCCTTAGTAGTTTTCTTTGGTGCGGCTTTAGATTTAGCTCTACTGGACTTCTCCCACTTCATATTATACTTCTTGATCAGGTGACATAGGCCAACTGCAAAAGCATCTGATTCATCGTCAGATGCGAATTTCACTTCAGGATAATGCAGCAGTATCTTCTTTGCCAATGCTTCTTTAGATGAGTTACCTGTAAGTATAGCTGCCTTAACAGTCTTCGGTGGATAATAGGTTTGATCATATTTATAAAGTGCCCAATTTATTAAACCATGTACTCTGAAGATTGCTTGTGTCTCATTGTTAAATCTTGAGAATCCCCGTTCAATCGCTACCTCTTCTACTGGATACTCTTTAATATAAGCCTTTATACCATCGTAGATTTGATTTAATCTCTTGCCATGGCTCCACTTAGGCTTGGTAGGAAAAGATGTTACTACAACAGGTTTTTGTGTGTCTATTTCGAATATAACGAGTCCAGTACATTTTAATGATAAATCAAATGCATATAAGTATTTTTTCATTCATTCACTCCTTTCCATAAAAAATAGAGCGCTTATATGCGCTCTAAATGATTAGTTGTCTCTTGCTCCCAGTCTGTATGCGAAGTCTTCAAAGCTCATTGCAATGTCTTTGGAGCTAATGTCTAATGTCGTATCAACATGGATATCTTCCACTTCAGGTAAAACATACTCTGAGTGTGGCATTAACTGATTCATCTCGTTGACCAACATAATTTGATCTACTTTCTTAACCTTCTTGTATTGTTCTTCGGTAGGCAAGAAACCAAGATACTTCATGTAGATTGCATTTTGAACAATTGTCTCAGCAAGCTTGTAGTCCTTAAGGAATCGTTTAAATGGACTTGCGATATCTTGAAGGTAAGCTTCACTTGCATCATGTAGAAGACCAATTAAACGTACAGTTTCATCCTCACCCATCATGGTAAGTAAGTTATAGCAATGTAGAGAGTGTTCGCCTACTGTATAACTCTTCTCACTGTGACCTGTGAAACGGTTGTTGCGTGATAATGCATGTGCAATATCCTTAATACAAATTTGATCAGGTTTCGGATTGAATGCGTGGAACTTCTTACCTGTATACGTTGTAATCCATGCGTCATGGGATTCTTTTTGTTCAATTTCAAAATCGTTGATTACTCGTTCAATACGTGAAAGAATTAGTCCAGTTAAATGCTCCTTGTGTTCGTAGCCCATGTAAGCATCTGTCAATTCTCCACGCATGTATTTCAATTCTTCTAGTAGTTCATTCATTTTCTCTTCTTGATCCTCCCAGTCTTCGTAAACTCTAAGTCGTAATGTATCTTTTCATCTGGTACACGCTCTCTAATGCCAAATGCTTCATTAGTTGCTTGTACCTCTCGAATTGCTTCAGTAGCTAATTGATCACACATGCAGTTGCCCCATATACCTGAGTGCCCTTTTACTTTTGTGAAAGTAACGTCTTCAAATGTACGCCAGAGTGCAAGTAGTTCCTGCCACAAGTCTTTATTCAAGACTTCATCTCCAGACTTGGTACGCCAGAGATTTCTTTTTTCCCAGAACAAGTAACGCTCTTCAATAAAAGCTCCAAGTACATAATAAGAGTCACAGATAAGTTCAATTGGAATATCTTTTCGTTTTATTAGGGATAGTCCATGTATGCAGCCTAATAGCTCAGTGCGATTATTAGTTGTGTCTTGATATCCAGCTTGGTACATCTTTCGAACACCTTTATACTCCAGAAGGACTCCAACACCGCCGACACGATCAGTGGTGTTGTTCCCTCCTCCATCACAATACAAAGTTATTTTATTTGTCACCTATGCGTTCCATTGTAAAGGCTGGTCTGCTACTAGATCAACAATTCCGTATTTCATAGCTTCGAATCCATCAATGTACCATTCATCTTTGCCACGTCTTACTTCCTCAAGTTTAGATTCAGTAATCTTGGTTCTGTCTAAAATGTATAGATCGTACTGAGCCTGAAGACGCTCAAGTTCTTCAATATTGATTTTTTGTTCTGTAAGCTTACCAATATTCCAGTCGGAAATTTCATGATACATAAGAGTGCTGTAAGAGTACATGATACGAGTATGTCCTGCTACAAAAATAGCCAATGCCATGCTCATCGCACTTCCAGCACAGACAGTTACAACAGGAGTTGTACTTGTTTCGATTGCACCAATCAGACCCCATCCGTCATATACCACTCCACCATAGGAATTGATGATCAGAATGATAGGTTGGCGTTCATATTTCGTGTGAGCTGCTTCAAGATAGTCATCTTGAATATTGTAAGCAATAATTTTTTGAATTAGATCACCCATGCTAGAACTATCAACATGACTGCTCAATAGTAGTAAACGTGGTTGATTTGTTTGGTTATTTGTATTTGTCATTAGTAAAACCTCCAGTATTATTTAATGTAGGAACAGTCAAACATCATTGCAGTTGTACTTAGGAAATTGACCAGCATATGGCCCCCGAATTCTTCTGCAATCGTATCTAAAATATTATGAATTAGATCATCTCCATTACAGTACTCTTCATCTTCTATAATCATTTCGTAGATCAGATGGTTAGTTTCATCGATATCAAAATAGTCATATAACATGTACTTGGTGGTGTATTCTTTTAAGTTAAATTTATGATCAATGTAATCACACATCTCATCACCATCAATGCAATGTACCGCTAATGTCTTAAACTTTGGCGCTTCCAT